>JBGOTH010000285.1:0-4876 GCA_041476345.1 Methylomirabilia bacterium | reverse complement strand
CGCTGGCGCGGCCGGTCGGGAACGACGCTCGCGACGCCGCCGGGCTACGAGGCGCGGCGGCGCGTCTGGGACGGCGCGTACCTGCCGATCATGCGCGCCTGGTGGGGCGCGCGCGGGGTACTCGGCCGCATTCCCGGCGCGCGCCGTGCGTGGCGCAGGCTCGGGGGGTAGAATCCGGACGATGCCGAAGACGGCCGGGATCATCCTCGTCGGCAACGAGATCCTGTCGGGCAAGATCGTCGACGCCAATGCGTCCTATCTCTGCCACGAGCTGCGCGGCCTCGGCGTCGAAGTGCGGCGGATCAGCGTCATCCCCGACGAAGTCGAGCTGATCGCGGCGGAGGTGGCGCGTTTCGGGGCGGACTACGACCTGGTGTTCACGTCGGGTGGCGTCGGGCCGACGCATGACGACGTCACGATCGAAGGCGTGGCGCGCGCCGCCGGCGTCCGCGTGGTGCGTCACCCGGCACTGGTGGCGCTGCTCGAGGGTTACTACAAGGGCACGCTGAACGGCGCCCATCTGAAAATGGCGGAAGTGCCGGAGGGCGCCGAGCTCCTCGCCGACGAAGCGGTCCGCTTCCCGACCATCCTGATGGGCAACGTCTACATCCTGCCGGGCGTGCCCGAGATCTTTCGGCGGAAGTTCGACGCCATCCGCGAGCGATTCCGGGACGAGCCCATCCACCTTCGCAACGTCTTCGTGAGCATGGGAGAGGGAACGCTCGCCGATCACCTTAACGGCCTGCTCCGCGAGTTCCCGGAGCTCCTCCTCGGGTCGTATCCCGAGTTTTCGAATCCGGAATACAAGGTGAAGGTCACGCTCGAGTCGCGCGATCATGGATTCCTCGAGCGCGCGCTGGCCGAATTCCTCAAGCGGCTGCCGGCCGACTCGGTTGTGCGCGTGGCCTGAGTGCGGGGTATCGCCCTCGGCGTCGCCGTCGTCGCCCTCGGCCTCTTCCTGATCGGGCTCGGGCGGGCGCCCTTCCTCGATCCTCCCGAAGGGTTTCATGCCGCGGTGGCGCAGGTGATGGCGACAGGCGGGGACTGGGTCACCCTCCGCGTCAACGACGTCCGGTACTTCGACAAGCCACCGCTCCTCTACTGGCTCATGGCGGCGAGCTTCAGTGTGGCCGGGGTCACGCCGTTCGCGGCACGACTCGCGGGCGCGCTCGCCGCGGTCGGCATCGCGGTGCTCACCGCGCGGCTCGGCACGCTGATGGGCGGGCCGCGTCTCGGCCTGCTCGCCGGGCTGATGGTGAGCGCCAACCTTGGGATCTTCGTGTACGCGCGAGTGGTCAAGCCCGACCTCGTGTTCATCCTCTGCATCTTCCTCGCGTATGCGGGTTTCGTGCTCGCGTATCGCGGCGCGGGGCGGTGGGCGCTCGCGGTGTTCTATGCGGCGCTGGGCCTCTCGGCGATCGCGAAGGACGTCCTCGGCGCGCTGGCGCCCTGCGCGGTGATCGCGCTCTTCTTCTGGCTGAGTCGCGAACGCCCGCTCGCGCCGTGGGTGCCATGGTGGGGCCCGCTGCTCACCGCGGGCGTGGCCTTGCCGTGGTACTTCATGGTCGAGTGGCGCAACCCCGGGTTTCTCTGGTACACGATCGTCGACAACCACCTGTTGAACTTCGCGCGCCAGCGCGTCTTCCCCGACGAGGACGTGCCGCTCAACGCGATCGAGTTCGCCCTCGTCACCGGCGCCGCGTTCCTGCCGTGGGCGGTCGCGGCACCCTGGGCCGTCGTCCGCGCGCTGAGACGGCCGTGGCCGGACGCCACGGCGCGGCTGTGGGCGCTGTTTGCGCTCTGGGGCGTGGCGGTGCTCGGCTTCTTCGTGATCTCGCCCTTCAAGCTGCCGCACTACGGCTTGCCGGCGTTCCCCGCGCTCGCGCTGCTCGTCGCCCGAGTGTGGGACGAGTCGATCGAGGCGGCGCCGAAGTCGCTGCGCCCCCGAACGCTCGTCGTGCCGGTGCTGATCGTGTTCGCGCTCGCGGCGACGGCGACGGCGATGGCGTGGGCGGGAGTCTTGCCGATTCCCGCCGAAGCGCTGAGCGCGCTCGACGTCACCGCGCGCAACCTTGCTGCGAAGGGGCAGGTGGCGGTGTCCGCGCCGATCGAGCGGTACGGCCCGATCCTCGCCCGGTGCACCCTCGTCTTCGCCCTCGGAGCGCTGGGCATGGCGGTCGCCGCGTGGCGCCGTGCGCCGGGACTCGGCGTCGCGGTCGCGCTGGCGACGACGGTGGCGTTCCTTCCCGTCGCCGCCGACGGCCTGACGACCTTTGCGCGCACGCGCTCGGCCGCCGGGGTGGGGGAGGCGGTGGTCCGGCGGGCGACGGCGCAGGACCTCATCGTCCACGAAGGCCCACTCGAGAACACCGGCTCGTTGCTCCTGCGCGTGCGGGGGCCGGTACGGGTCGTCGACGGGTTGCAGTCGAATCTGGCGTTCGGGGCCACCTTCGCGGATTCGCGCGAGCTGTTCTGGGACGCGCCGCGGCTTCAGGCCGCGTGGCTCGGATCGCGCCGCGTGTTCCTCGTCTCGGGCGTCGACCCACGGCAGAGCGTCGTCCGCGGGCTCCCGCCGGAGCGGGTCCACGTGATCACGACGGGCGGCGGGCGCTCGCTCTATTCAAACCTTGCCGATTGAACACCCGGCCGCGATGATAGGACCGTGAGTCAGCCGCGAGTCGTCGTCGTCATGCCCGCCTATAATGCCGGGCGCACGTTGCGGATGACGTACGAGGAGCTCCCGAAGGACACCGTGAGCGCGGTGATCCTCGTGGACGACGGCTCCACGGATACGACGCTGGAGATCGCGCGCCAGCTCGGCCTGCAGATCTTCGTCCACGATCGCAACTACGGATACGGCGCGAATCAGAAGACGTGCTACGCGGAGGCGCTTCGTGCGGGCGCCGACGTCGTGGTGATGGTGCACCCCGACTATCAATACGACCCGACGCTCCTGCCGCAGATCATCGCGCCGATCGTCGCCGGGGACGCCGACGTCGTGCTCGGCTCGCGGCTGAAGAGCGGTTCGGCGCTCGCGCAGGGGATGCCGTGGTGGAAGTTCATCGCGAACCGGTTCCTGACGGCCGTGGAGAACTACGTGTTCGGGCTTCACCTGTCCGAATACCACACGGGCTACCGCGCCTTCCGGCGTGAAGTCCTGGAAACGGTGAACTACTCGGCGAACGCGGACGGCTTCATCTTCGATCAGGAGATCATCGCGCAGGTGGTGGCGGCGCGCTTTCGGATCGGGGAGATCGCGGTACCGACGCGGTACTTCAAGGAGGCGTCCCAGGCGAGCTTCGTGGCTTCGTCCATCTACGGCCTCCGCATTCTCGCGGTGTGCTTCTGGTACTTGATGCACGCGAAGGGAATCCGCCGCTCCCGCCGCTTCTCGAGTCTCCGGGCGCGCTACCACCGCCTGCCGTGAGCCAGGCCGTGGGCGCCGTCGCCTGCGTTCTCGACAGCCTGACCGTCTCCGCGATCGTCGCCGGTGTCGCGGTCGCTGCGACAGGGGGCGGGGCCATCGCGGGCGTCCCGCTCACGCGTCCCGAGGCTTTCGTCGTCGCCGCGGCGGTGCTGGCGGGGCTCCGCGCGCTGCGCGTGCCCTTCACGATCTTCTCTCGGGTGCGGGCGTGGCACGCGATCGTCGCGTACGTCGTGGCGATGGGCTTCATCGTCGTCACACGGCACCAGGCGCTTCGCACGCATGCGCTCGATCTCGGCCAGTACGTGCAAGCGATCTGGTCGATCGCGTACGGCTACGGCGCTACCTTCACGCTGATTCCGGAATACGTGACCACCGTGCGAATGAACGCGTGGGGCGATCACTTCTCGCCGATCTTTTACGTGCTCGCACCATTCGTGCGAGTAGTGCCGAGGGTGTCGCTGGTGTTGCTCGTCCAGACGGTGGCGCTGGCGCTGGGGGCGGTGGCGGTGGCGCAGTACACGCTCCGGCGTGCCGAGGGCGCGCAGGCGCCGAACGCGCCGGCGATCGCCGGCGCGTTCGGCGCGGTGTATCTGCTCAATCCATCATTGCATGGCATCAACCTGCGCGACATCCATCCCGCGGCGTTCGCGATCCCGCTGATTCTTGCCGCCGCGGCCGCGCACGACGCCCGTCGCTTCGGGTGGTGCGCGCTCGCCGTGGTCACGACGGCCGCGTGCCGCGAGGACGCCGCCGTGGCCGTGGTCGGGTTCGGGATCTGGCTGGCGCTCGCGCGGAGGCGATGGATGGTCGGCGCGGCGGTCGCCGTGGCCGCCGTGCTGCTGCTGGCCGTCGATCTCAAAGTGCTGATGCCGTACTTCCGCGGCGGCGCTGCCTACCATCATCTCTACCGCTACACGCACCTCGGCGGCGATCTCAGCGAGATCCTCGTGACGCTCGCCGTCCGTCCGTGGCGATGGCTCGCCGTGCTCTTCACCGTTCCGAAGCTCGTCTATGCGCTGGCGATGCTGGCGCCGCTGGGCTTCCTACCCGTGCTGGCGCCGGGGGTGCTCGCCGCCGCGGCGCCGGGCCTCGCGATGAACCTGTTCAGCGTCGATCCGATCCTCGTCAACCATCGCTCGCAGTACCAGTCGTTCGTGCTGCCGTTCCTGGTCCTGGCGGCGGTCGACGGCTACTTCGTGCTCCGCGCGCGCATGGGAGATCGCCGGCTGTCGGGGATCGCGCTCGGCGCCGCCGCCTGCCTGGCGCTGATCCTCACCTCGCGAACGTTCAACGACTTCTCGATCCGCAACTGGCGTCCCGGGCCGGATCAGCGCGCGGCGCACGCGCTGATGGCGCGCGTCCCGGGGGACGTCGCGGTCAGCGCCAACGAGCGCCTCGTTCCTCACTTCGCGATGCGTCGTGACGTCTTCGTCTTCCCGCGCGGCCTGG
>JBGOTH010000284.1:0-4885 GCA_041476345.1 Methylomirabilia bacterium | reverse complement strand
CCGTCGCGCACGAGCACCTTGCCCAGCTCGAGCTGGACGCCGGGCCGTTTGTCGACCGGGACGCGCTTGCCCAACATCTCCAGCGTGCGCGCCGCGACCTCGTAACGATGCAGACGAAGCGCCGCGTCGGCCACGAGGCGCAGCGCGCGGACCGCGATGCCGCTGTCGAAGGCATCGCCCGCGAGCGCCTCGGCCTCGTTCGCCGCGCTGAGAGGAACGCCGCCGCGCAGAAGCCGCTCGGCGCGATCGAGGCGCTGGGTGACCGAGAGATCCGGCACCCGAACACCTTCGGCCGCGAGCGCGGCAAGACGGTCGTCGGCGCCGTCGGCCCATCCGCTCGTCGGCGCCAGGATGCGAAGCTCGCGATACGCGAGCGCCGCCGCCTCGCGCTGACCGCGCGCCTCGCCCGTCGCGCCGAGCAGATAGAGTGCGGCGGGAAGCTCGCGGGAATCCGGATACGCGTCGATGACGCGCTTGATGAGCGCTTGTGCGCCCGCTTCGTCACCGAGACGCGCCGCGAGCCGCGCGGCGAGGAACAACGCGCGCGGTGCCAGACGGCTCCGCGGATGCCGGTCGGCGACCGACACCGCCATCCCGCGCGCCGCCGCGAGATCGCCGCGCCGCTCGAGCGCTTCCGCGACGAGGTAGCGCGCATGATCGGCGATCGGACTCGCGAGCGCCGCGTCCCCGCCCAGCTCGCGAACGAGCGGCTCCGTGACCCCGCGCTGGTAGGCCTGGATCGCCTGCGCCCACGCGTGTTCGGTTTCGGGAGAAACTGGGGACGCGGCGTGGGCCAACAGTGCGAGCGCCGGTATTGCGCCCGCCGTCACGAGCGCGACCAGCACTCCCGTCGGTGTGCGGCGCCGGCGCGAGGCTCCCGCGACATTCGCCGACGTCACACGACGCGTGAAGACGATGCGGTGCACGGCGGTGATGTTCGCGAGCACCGCGAGCACCCACAGCGCCGGCTCGAGGACGTGGAAGAGCGCGCCGCCGATCAGGCAGATCATCCGCTCGGGACGCTCCATGAAGCCGACATTGCACTCGACCCCGATCGACTCCGCGCGCGCCCTCGTGTAACTCACCATCAGCGAGCCGACGAGCGCGGCCATCGCGGCCACCGCGCCGCGCAGGTTCGGCGTGCGCGCGAAGAGCACGACGATGCCCAGCAGCATCACGAGGTCGGAGTAGCGATCGATGACCGAATCGAGGAACGCGCCGAACGGCGTCACCTGCCCCGACGCGCGGGCGAGCGAGCCGTCGAAGAAGTCGAAGAGGCCCGCGAGCAGGACGAGCAGCCCCGCCACGCGGACGTGCCCGGCGACGAAGCCCGCCGCCGCGATCAGGCTCACGACGAGGCCCATCAGCGTGAGGTGATTGGGGCGCAGATGCAGGCGAAAGAGGGCGCGGCCGATGGGATCGCTCCACGCCCGGGTCGTGTCCCGGTAACGGCTCAGCATGTCACAGCGGTTGGACGAGGGCCTGCTCGAGCCCGTCGCGCGCGCGCTCCATCGCGACGAGGTGCTCGAGCTTCTGCCCCTGGCGATCGTGGACGTAGAAGGTGTCGTACGCCTGGTCGATCTCGGTGGCGATGCGCGCGCTCGCGATGTCGAGCCCGAGGCCCGACAGCGTGCGCGTGATGAGATAGAGCAGTCCGACGCGGTCCGGACACTTCACCTCGATGACGGTGTAGGCATCGGACAGCTCGTTGTCGATCGTGATCTTCGGCGGTCCTTCGACCCCGCGCGTGGCGCGGCCGGCGCGCCGCCGGCGCTCGAGCAGCTCGTCGACGGACGCGGTGCCCGCGATCACCGTCGCGAGCGCGTCCATCGTACGCCGCCACTGCGCGCCCGAGGTCGCCGACTCGCCGGTCGGGTCGTTCACCTGGAACGTGTCGATGGCGACGCCGTCGCCGCGCGTGTGGATCTGCGCGGAGATGATGTTGATCCCGTGCGCGGCCAGCGTGCCCGCGATCAGCGAGAAGAGCCCCGGCACGTCCCGCGTGATCACCACGAGGTCGGACGAGCCGAGGTCCGGGTGATGGAACAGCTCGGTCGCCAGCGGAGCCGCCGTAAGACGGCGCAGCAGCCGCAGATGCTCGGCCATGCGCTGGACGCTCGTGCCGCCGAGGTAGCGGTCCGAGACCATCGCGACGTGCGCCTTCACCGCCTGGGCCTGAGCCTGGGCCTCGCCCTCGCCCTCGTCCTTGAGCGCCGCCTGCACCCGCTCGGCGATCTGCGTGCGGTTCGCGCGCACGGGGGCCGACGGTGTGCCGGTCAGCCGATTGAGCGTGCGCACGTACAGCTCGTGGAGGATCTGCGCCTGCCAGCCGGTGAGAACGCCGGGGCCGACGGCGCGCATGTCCGCGTACGTCAGCAGGTAGAGCATGCGCAGGCGCTGCGGATCGCCGCACGCCTCCGCGAGGTCGGTCACCGTCTTGGGGTCGTCGATGTCGCGCCGCTGGGCGAGGTGCGACATCGTGAGGTGATGGGCGACGAGGAAGACGACCGATCCGGCGTCCTCGGGCGAAAGCGCGAGGCGCTCGGTGAGCTCCTGAACGAGCGGGATGCCCTTCTTCACGTGCCCGTGGCCCTTCGCCTTCCCGATATCGTGCAGCAGCATCCCGAGCATCAGCATCTCGGGCTTCTCGATCTCGTGGAAGATCTGTGCGACGCCTTCCGACTCCGCCGACTGGCCCGGCGCCACCGCCTCCAGGTGCTCGACCGCGAGCAGCGAGTGCTGGTCGGCGGAGAAGCGGTGGTAGACGTCGTACTGCACGAGGCACGTGAGCGCCCCGAACTCGGGGAGATATTTCCCGAGGAGCCCGAGCTCGTGCATCTCGGACAGCGTGAGGGCGACGCGCCCCCAGTCACGACAGACGTCGAGGAACAGGTCGCGCACGGCGGGCGCGTGGCGGAAGTTGTCGTCGACGAGGTCGAGCGAGTCCTCCACCGCGCGCTCCAGGTCGAGCGAGAGCTCGCAGCCGAGACGGTGCAGGTGCCAGAACACCTTCATGAGCCGGATCGGGTCGCGGCGGAGCAGCCCCGGGTTGCGGTCCACCAGATGGAGCCGGCCGTCGAAGAACACGAGCCCGTCGGCGAGCGCCTGCTGCCGCTCACGCCGCTCCGCCGAGCCGCGGCGGGAGAGCGACTCCTGGCAGCGCGCGATGAGCCGCCGTGAGATGCGGTGAATGACGCGCGCGTGGAGGTAGTAGTCGTGCATGAAGCGCTCGACGCCGAGACTCGCGCCGTCGTCCTCGTAGCCGACGTCGACGGCAACGCGTGGCTGCAGATCCCGCGTCAGCGCGTCGTTCTTGTGGCCGGAGAGGAGGTGGAGCGCATTCCGCACGCGCCAGAGGAACGTGAGCGCGGCGTCGGTCAGCGCCTGCTCGCGGGGCGTGATGAGCCCCTTGTCCGCCAGCTCGCGGAGCGTGCGCGCGCCGAACTTGGCGGTGCCGAGCCACATCGCGGTGTGGACGTCCCGCAGGCCGCCCGCGGACTCCTTGACGTTCGGCTCGCCGATGTAAGGCGACGCGCCGTACTTCCGGTAGCGCTGGTCGCGCTCCGCGAGCGTCGTGGCGAGGAACTGTTCGAAGTCGTGACGGTAGACGTTGTCGCGCAGGACCTTCCCGAACTTCGTGAAGAGGCGCCGGTCGCCCGCCACGAGCCGCGTCGCCTGCATCGACGTGCGGCTCGGGAAGTCGGTGCGCGCCATCGCGACGCAGTCGTCCAGCGAGCGCAGGCTGTGACCTACCTGGAGCCCGAGGTCCCACATCGCGTAGAGCAGCTCCTGGGTCAGACGCTGCACGAAGGGCGGGAGCTCGCCGTCGTAGACGACCATCAGGTCGATGTCGGAGGACGGATGGAGCTCGCCGCGCCCGTACCCGCCGAGCGCCACCACGACGTACGATGCGACGGCGAGGCCATCGGTCATGGCATCCGCCACGATGAGCGTGGTGAGCGCGTGGAGGACGTCGTCGACGAATCGCGCGTGCGTCTGGACGGCCTCCTGGCCCGAGACGCCACTGGCGTGCATCACCTTGAGGGAAGCGAAGCCCTCGGCGAGCTCGGCACGGAAGAATTCGAGGCGGAGCCGGCGCCGATCCTCGACACGCGTGGCGCCCGCTTCGGCGCGGCGCGCTCGACGATACAGCGCGGACGACATGGTGACTGCGAGCCTATCACGCGCGGCGCGCTACAATGCCCGTCATGCGTCGCATCTGGCGACCCCTCATCGAGAGCATCGTGCCCTACCAGGCGGGACCGTCGCTGGAGTCGCTCGAGCGAGAGCACGGCGCACTCGTGCGGCTCTCGGCGAACGAGAACCCGCTCGGCCCCTCGCCGCGTGTGGTGGCGGCCGTCACGCGCGAGGCGGCGCGCGTCCATCTCTATCCCGACGGCGGCAGCACGGCGGTGCGCGAAGCGCTCGCGCATGAGCTCGGCGTGGACGCGAGCCAGATCATCGTGGGCAACGGCGCTGACGAGCTGCTCCAGCTCGTCGGCTTGGCCGTCTTCGATCCGGGTGACGAGATCGTGGTGCCGGAGCCGTCGTTCGAGCCCTACTCGATAGTGGCGCAGATCGCCGGCGCCCGCGTGGTGCCAAGCCCGCTCGTCGACTACCGCATCGACCTCGAGGACGTGCGCCGGCTGGTAACGCCGCGGACCAAGGCCGTGATGCTCTGCTCTCCACACAATCCTGCGACGACGATCGTGACGCGCCGGCCGCTGCAGGCACTGCTCGAGGCGCTCGCCGCCGACTCGCCGCTCGTCGTACTCGACGAGGCCTACGTCGAATTCGTGGACGATCCCGACTGGGTGGACGGCGTGTCGCTGCTGCGGCAATTCCCGCGGCTCTTCGTGCTGCGGACGTTCTCGAAGATCGCGGG
>JBGOTH010000283.1:0-4921 GCA_041476345.1 Methylomirabilia bacterium | reverse complement strand
CGGCCGCCCGCTTCTTCGATCAGGATCGCGCCGCCGGCCACGTCCCACGGGCCCAGCGTGAGCTCCCAGAAGCCGTCGAGCCGTCCCGCGGCGACGAACGCGAAGTCGAGCAGAGCGGAGCCGAAACGCCGCACGCCGCGCGTGCGTACCGCGAACGCCGCGTACTCGGGAAGGTTGGTGTCCGATCTCACGCGGATGTCGTACGGGAAGCCGGTGGCGAGCAGGCTCGTGTCGAGCGTGTCGGATGTCGACACGGCGAGTCGCTCGTCGTTGAGCCACGCGCCGCCGCCCCGCTCGGCGACGTAGAGCTCCTCACGCACCGGCTCGTAGACGACGCCGAGCACGATCTCGCCCTTATGCTGGAGCCCGATACCGACGGCGAACGCCGGCACGCCGTGCGCGTAGTTCGTGGTGCCGTCGAGCGGGTCGATGATCCAGCGGCGCCCCGAGCGGCCCGCGCGCGCGCTGCCTTCCTCCGCGAGGATGCCGTCGTCGGGAAACGCGGCCAGCAGCGCGTCGACGACGAGCTTCTCCGCGCGCGCGTCCATCTCCGTCACCAGGTTGGTCGACATGCCTTTGAAGGAGACCTGCCGGGTGCGGGGAAGCTCGCGACGAAGCAGCTGGCCGGCGGCGACCGCGGCGTCGGTGGCCACGCGTCGCTCGTGCGATGCCATATCCGATTCGAACTTTATCACAGCGTCCTCCTTGACAAGCCATGGACCGGGCGGCGAGGGTGGTGGTCATGCGATTCGTGATCCTGGGAGCAGGCGGCGTGGGCGGATACTTCGGCGCGAAGCTCGCACGGGCGGGCGAGGATGTGACCTTCGTGGCGCGCGGCCGTCATCTCTCGGCGATCCGCGAGCGCGGGCTCACCATCCGCTCGAGCATCGAGGGCGAGTACGTCGTGAAGACCAACGCCGTCGAAACGCTCACGGGCCTGTCGCCAGTGGATGTCGTGCTGCTCACCGTGAAGGGCGCCGACACGGAGGCCGTCCTCGAGCGTGCGCGGCCGGTCATCGGTCCCGACACCGCCGTTCTCCCGCTCCAGAACGGTGTGCAGAGCCCGGAGGCGATCGAACGGGCGTTCGGTTCCGGTCACGCGCTCGGCGGCTCCGCCTATGTCTTCGCGGTGATCGAGGAGCCGGGGGTGATCTCGCACAAGTTCCTCGGCCGCATCGCGTTCGGCGAGCTCGACGGCCATCGCACGCCGAGGGCGGAGCGGCTTCTCGCCGCATTGAGCGGTGCGGGCATTCCCACGGAGCTCTCCGCCGACATCCGGCGGGTGATGTGGGAGAAGTACCTGCTGATCTGCGCGCAGGCGGGCATGACCGCGCTCTCACGCGTGCCGACCGGCGTCCTCCGCGGTCACGCACCGACGTGGGCGATGTACCGCGCCATCGTCGACGAAGTGGCGGCGGTCGGGCGCGCCGAAGGCGTAGCGGTCGGCCGCGAGTCGGTCGACACCGTGATGACGATGGCGCAGGGCATGGCGCACGGCTCGGTCTCGTCGCTCCACCACGATCTCGTCAGCGGTAAGCCGCTCGAGCTCGAGGCACTCCACGGCCACGTCGTGCGCCTCGGTCGCCGGCACGGAATCCCGACACCGATGAACTTCGCCGTGTACGCGGCGCTACTGCCGCACGCGGCCGGAGCGCCCGCCTGAGAGATCCCGTGTCGCCGACGCGCGCCGTCTTCCGCTACGCGGCGCG
Source organism: Methylomirabilia bacterium (assembly GCA_041476345.1). GTDB lineage: Bacteria > Methylomirabilota > Methylomirabilia > Rokubacteriales > CSP1-6 > VGLJ01. Next base: position 3,212 of record JBGOTH010000283.1, on the reverse strand, counting down.
CTATCGCGAGCGCTACGCCTTCGGGATCGCGTGCCTGACCGCGGGCACGGGGTGTTCGCTCCTGATCCCGTGGACCATCAAGCGGGCGATCGAGGCGCTCGAGCGCGACGCGGCGTCAGCGCCGCTCGGGTGGCTCGTGACCATCATCGTCCTCCTCGCCCTCGGCAACGGCGTCGTCCGGCTCGGCTCACGCTTCGCGATCATCGGCGCTTCGCAGCGCGTGGAATTCGATCTCCGCAACGACCTCTATGCGAGCATGCAGACGATGGCGCCCGCCGCGATCGCCGCGCGCGGTACCGGCGACCTCATGGCGCGCGCCTCCAGCGACGTCTCCGCGGTGAAGCAGCTCGCCGGCTTCGGCGGTCTCAGCCTCATCAGCACGACGCTCGCCTACAGCGGCGCCATTGCCGCGATGCTGGCCGTCGACCCGTGGCTGACGCTGTGGGCGATGAGCCCGTTTCCCGTCCTGATCCTGCTCGCCAAGCGCTTCAACGGCGTCGTGCACGATCGGGCCGAGGCGCAGCAGGAACAGCTCGGCGTCATGTCGGGGGTCGTGCAGGAGCACTTCGCGGGCATGGCCGTGGTGCGCGCCTATGCCATGGAGCGCGCGGCCGGTAAGGTCTTCGATGCCGCGAACGCCGAGTTTCTTCGTCGCAGCCTGGCGCTGGGAAGAGTCCAGGCGCAGTTTTCTCCGCTCATGAGCCTGATCGCCGGGATCGGCACGCTCGTCGTCCTGTGGGCCGGGGGCCGCGCCGTCCTCGACGGGCGGATCACGCTGGGCGCGCTCGTCGCGTTCAACGGGTACGTCGCGTATCTCGCGTGGCCGACGATCGCGCTTGGATGGACGCTGTCGATCGTCCGGCGCGGGCTCACGTCGATGGGACGGATCCAGGAAATCGTCGCGACGCCATCGGGGGTGGGGACCGGAACCGCCGTGCCGTTCTCGGAGCGGCCGTCCATTCGCTTCGAGCGCCTCACGTTCGCGTACGGCGACCGTGCTCCCGTGCTCCGTGACGTGTCCTTCGAGATCGCGGGCGGCGAGACCGTGGCCGTCGTCGGCCCGACCGGCAGCGGGAAGTCGACGCTGGGGCAGGTGCTCGCGCGGTTGTGGGAGCCGCCGCCCGGCACGGTCTTCCTCGACGGCCGGGACGTTCGCGAGATCGACCGTGGGACACTGCGCGCCACCGTGGGCTTCGTGCCGCAGGAGGCGTTCCTCTTTTCGCGATCCATCGAAGAGAACGTGACGCTCGGGCGGGATGAGGTGTCGCCGGCAACGGTCCGCGCGGCGTCGCAGTCGGCGGGTATCGCCGACGAGGTCGACGGGCTGCCCGAAGGTTTCGCCACCGTGGTGGGGGAACGCGGCCACACCGTGACCGGCTGCCAGCGCCAGCGAGTCGCCCTCGCGCGGGCGCTCGCCGGCGCGCCGCCCGTGCTCGTCCTCGACGACATCTTCGCGAGCGTGGACGCGGCCAAGGAGGAGGAGATCGTCGCGAATCTCGCGCGGGTCGCCGCCGGCCGCACGGTCCTCCTCATGACGCACCGGCTCCGCGCCGCCCGCGCGGCATCCCGGGTGATCGTGCTCGTGGAAGGACGCGTGGTGGAGCAGGGAAGCCACGAGGAGCTCATGCGGGCGGGCGGCGTCTACGCCCGACTCTGGCGGATCCAGCAGATCGAAGAGGAGATCGCGCGTGCATGACGACGCCGACGATATTCTGGGCCGCGCGTTCGACCGGCGGCTCGTCGCGCGGCTGTGGTCCGCGGCGCGCGCGCACCACCGGCTGATCTACGGCTCGCTGCTCCTCTTCCCGGTCATCGCGGCGCTGGAGCTGACGCTGCCCTACCTGCTGAAAATCGCGATCGACTCGCACATCCTGCGTGGAGACTGGGCCGGCCTGACGACGATCGCGGCGCTCTACGTCGGCGTCCTCACGGCGCTCTACGGGCTCCGCATGGCCGAGGCGTATCTGATGCACGTCACGGGCGAGCGCGTCACACACGACCTCCGCGCCACCCTGTTCGCGCACGTGCTCCGGCAGGATGCGCGCTTCTTCGACCACAATCCGGTCGGGCGGCTGATGACCCGCGTCCTGAACGACGTGGAGGCGGTGAGCGAAGCCTTCACCAGCGGGCTCAGCGCCATCGTGGCGGACGTCATCACCTTGATCGGCGTGGTCGCCGTCATGCTGTGGATGGACTGGCACCTGGCCCTGGTGACGTTCTCGATCGTCCCGGTGCTGAGCGGATTGGCCGCGTATTTCCGGGTCCGCGCGCGCGATGCGTATCGGGTGATGCGACAGCGGCTCGCACACCTCAACGGATTCCTGCAGGAGTCGCTGCAAGGTATGGCCGTGGTGCAGCTTTTTGCCAGGGAGGCGCACGAGCGGGATCGGTTTCTCGAGCTCAATGCCGCCTACCGCCGGGCGATGTTCCAGTCCACCATCTTCGAAGCGTCCCTCTACGCGATGGTGGAGGCGCTCGGCGCCGTCGCCGTGGCGCTGCTCGTGTGGTACGGCGGCGGGCAGATCGTCGCCGGCACGCTCACTTTCGGCGCCCTCGTCGCGTTCCTCCAGTACACGAACCGGTTCTTCCTGCCGATCCGTGACCTCGGTGCCAAGTACACGGTCATGCAGTCGGCCATGGCCTCGGCTGAACGGATCTTCGGGCTCCTGGAGCAGGCACCCGCGATCGCGGCTCCCGCGGCGCCACGCGGGGCCCGGCGTGAGGCAACGGACGTCGTCCTCGAGAGCGTGTGGTTCGCCTACGATCGGGAGCACTGGGTCCTTCGTGATTGCTCGTTCCACGTAGGGGCGGGCGAGCACGTGGCCATCGTCGGGGCGACGGGAGAGGGAAAGAGCACGTGCGCGCGCCTGCTCAATCGCTCCTACGACGTGTCACGCGGCCGCGTGCTCGTGGGCGGCATCGACGTGCGGGAGTGGGACCTCGAACCCCTGCGCCGCCACGTCGGCATCATCTTCCAGGACACGGTGCTGTTCACCGGCTCGGTGGAGGCGAACCTGCGCCTCGGCGTCGACGGCGGCGTCGATGGCGCGGACCTCGAGCGCGCCGTGAAATCGGCGAACGCGGCGTCGTTCGTCGACGCGCTGCCGGGGCGTCTGGCGGCGACCTTGTCCGAGCGTGGCGCGAACATCTCGCACGGACAGCGTCAGCTCCTGGCGATCGCACGAGCGCTTGTGTACAATCCGGCAATCCTG
>JBGOTH010000282.1:0-4939 GCA_041476345.1 Methylomirabilia bacterium | reverse complement strand
GGGGGGGGGGGGGGGGGGGGGGGGGGGGGGGGGGGGGGGGGGGGGGGGGGGGGGGGGGGGGGGGGGGGGGGGGGGGGGGGGGGGGGGGGGGCGGGGGCGGGGGCTGTGGATCTACCTTCCCGACGCGGGGAAGCCGGTGCGCATCCCGCTGTCACAGCGCCTCGTCGGCCAGGTCGCGAACGGCGACATCGCGCGGGTCGACTACGCCGGCGACTACGTTCCGGCGCTCGCCGGAGAGGAAACGCTCGACGGTGTTCCGTGCCACGTGCTCGATCTCAAGGCGAAGACGAAGGACGTGACGTATGCGGCGATCAAATACTGGGTGTCGAAGGCCGCGCGCCGCCCGCTGAAGGCCGAGTTCTACGCGGGCACCGGTACCTTGCTCAAGACCGGGCGCTTCGGGAACTTCAAGGAGGTCGGAGCCGCCCAACCGATCGCAACGCGGTTCACGCTGACCGACGCCATCCGGAAGGACCGCACCTCGGTCATCGACTTCCTCCACATCACCATCCGCGAGCTCCCGGACAAGTACTTCGACAAGAACTACATGAAGACGCTGGACTGATCATGTACGGGATCCTGCTCTCGATCCACATCACGGCCGGCTTCACCGCGCTGAGCTCGGCGGCGGTCGCTGTCGCGACCCCGAAGGGCGAGCGACGGCACGTCTATTCGGGACGCGCGTTCGTGATTGGAATGGCGGTCGTGTTCCTCACGGCGCTGCCGATGACGGTGATGAAGCCGAACCTCTTTCTTCTCCTCATCGCCATCTTCAGCTTCTACCTCACCGTGAGCGGCTGGTTGCGGGCTCGCAACCGGAGCGGAATTCCCACTGCGGCGGAGTGGATCGCCGCCATCGCGATGGTGCTGGGGGCCGTCGCGATGGGTGGGCGCGGCATCGCGATGCTCGCGGTTGGGTTGTCGATGGGTACCGTGCTGCTCGTCTTCGGAGGCATCGGCGGACTGCTCGCGGTGCGTGATCTCATGTCGCTCCGCGCCCATCGCTATCGGGGCAACGTACGGATCGCGGCGCACGTCGGGAGGATGCTGGGCGGCACGATCGCCGCCGTGACGGCGTTCGCCGTGGTCAACGTCCGGATGGAGCCTGCGTTCATCGTGTGGCTCGCACCGACGGTGGTGCTCACGCCACTGATCGTCTATTGGGTCGCGCGCGTACGACGGGGCACGGGGTCGGCGCCGGACCGGTGATGCGGCTGACGCGATTCGTGGTGGCGCTCGGGCTGGTCGCGGTCGCGACCAGCGCCTCGGCGGAGGGTTGGCTCGAGCCGCTGAGATTGCGAGGACGCGTTGCCGAGGAGCTCGCGTATCGGCTGCACGATCCCGGTGACGTCTCGAAGCTCCGGACGGCCGGCTGGCTCGACGCGAAGTACGCGTTCTCGGAAGATGTGAGTCTCCGCGTCGGTACGCGCGCATGGTACGACGCCGTCTTCGACGCCACCGACCGGTATCCGCCGAACGTTGAGCGCGACCAAAAGACCCAGTTCGATCTGCGTGAGGCCGTCCTCCAGGCCGCCGCGGGTGATTTCGACGTGCGCATCGGTCGTCAACAGATCGTGTGGGGCGAGGCGATCAGCACGTTCGTGACGGACGTGGTCAACCCGAAGGACTTTCGCGAGTTCATCCTGCAAGACTTCACCGAGCTCCGCATCCCCATCTGGGCTGTCGACGGCACGTATCGCCCGGCGCCGAATGTCAGCATCGAAGGCGTGTGGACGCCGGACACGCGCTTCAACAAGATCGGCAAGCGCGGCTCGGAGTTCCAGTTCGCGGCGCCGGCCTGTCGATTCCAGAACCCGGTCGTGCGCCTGCCGGACAGCGCGGACGAGTTCAGCGTCGCGCGCAGCGAAGGCGGCATGCGCGTCTCGGCGCTCTATCACGGCTGGGACGCGTCGGTCATCTACTACGACGAGGCGGACAAGAACGCCGCGCTCGTGCAGCGCCGCGTGCCGCAGCCGCTCGGGCCCGACGTGATCCTGCTGCAGCCGGCGCACCCGCGATTGCACGTCGCGGGCGCCACGATCGCGAAGAGCGTGGATGCGCTCGTCGTCCGCGGTGAAGTGGCGGTGACGGTCGGCAAGCGCTACGAGACGATCGACTTCCGCGACGGCGACGGCGTCGTGCGGCGCGACACCATCGACTACCTCGTCGGCGCGGACTATACGATCCTCGACGTCAGCACGGCGCTGCAGGTGAGCCAGAAGATCCTCACGGGCTCGGTGCGCGGGCTCACCCGCGGGAGCGTGGAAGGTCTCGTCACGACATCCGCGGCCCTGCGCCTGTCGACGGGCTTCTTCGACGACACACTCGTCCCGAACCTGCTCTTCGTGGTCAACGCCAATCGCGCCGATTTTCGGATGAGCCCGCGCATCGACTGGCTGGTGACGGGCGCCATCACTATGTCCGTCGGCGCCGACATCTTCGAGGGCGGGCGGCGTACGCTGTATGGTCAGCTCGATCGTAACGATCGCGTCTACGTCACCACCACATGGAGGTTCTGACATGAAAGGTCGGTGCTCGGGGAACGGACTGATGGTCGCGGGGCTGATCGTCGGTGGTATCGGTCTCGCGCTCATCGTGGGCGAGACGTTTCACCTGCCACGGCACTGGCAGATGGTTGCCGTGGGCGCCGTGCTGTTCGCCGTGGGCGCGCTCCGGCGGGCGACGCGCCGCCCGGACGACTCCGATCGATGACCCTGACCCGCGGCGTCCTCTGGGCGATGCTGGCCGCCAAGCTTCTCGGGGCGTGGGGTCTGCGCTGGGATATCCAGTGGCACATCCTGATCGGCCGGGATTCGTTCTGGATCGCGCCGCACATGATGACGTACGCCGGTGTGGCGCTCGTCGTGCTTCTGAGCTTTGGGCTCCTCGCCGCGGAGACCGCCCGCGGTCGTACGACTCCTCTTTCCCCGCCGCGACTGCGCATGCTCGGGCTCGTCGGCACCCGCGGTGCGCATCTCGCCGCGTGGGGCATCGCGCTCACCGTGCTCGCAGCGCCCATCGACGACATGTGGCACCGGCTCTTCGGTATCGACGTCACGCTCTGGAGCCCGCCGCATCTGCTTGGGCTCGCGGGCTCCGCCGTCAATTCCCTCGGCTGCCTGTTGCTCGCGCGCGAGGCGTATCCCGCGGCCCGTCGCACGGGGCTGGCCGCGACGCTGATCGCCGCGGCGATGTTCTACGGAGTGCTGCGGATCGTCGTCTCTCCGGCCTTCGACCTCGCGTATCGCCACGGCGGCGTCCTGTTCCACGCGCACGCGATCCTCGGCGCGTTGTTGCTGCCGCCGGCGCTCGTCGCCGCGGCCCGCATCACCGGCTTGCGCTCGGCACCGATCTCGGTGGCCGTCATCTCGGCTCTCATCGGTCTCAGCGGGGATGCCGTCGCGCACGTGGGCTTCGCCACCATGAAACCCTCGTCGGTGATCGAAGCGGCGATCGCGCAGGACCCGAGCTCCCCGATCGCCGTCGCGAATGCCGTCGCGCGAAAGAACGGTGAGCGGCCGGGCGCCGTCGCGATGGTGCCCCTGGTCGCGTCGCTGATTTCGGTGTCGGTGCTGGCCGTGCTGGACGCCCGCCGGCATCCGCGAGGCGCGACGCTCGGCTACGCCATCGCCGTGTTTTCCATCTTCGGCTGGCTGCTCGCGCACTCACCGGCGTTCGGACCGAACACCCCGGATGCGATGAGCACGCTGGCCGCGCTCGCGCTGACGCTCTGCGCGGCACTTCTCGGCGCGACGGGCGGCATACGACTGGCGCGAGTGCTCGAGCGCTGAGCGTGCGACTCGCCGCCCGATGAGGGACACGCGATCCGGCCCCGCCCGCGGGTTCTGGCTCCGCATCGCGCTGGTGATCGCCGGCGCCGCGACGGCGACGACGGCGCTGCGTGTGGTCGTGGGCGGCGGCGCGCTCGTCGAAACGCTGACGCACGGCGTGGTCTACAGCGCGTGCATCGGCGCGCTCTGCGGCGCGATCCTGCCGCCCGTGCGCCACCGCGTGAAGGTCGCCGGGCCCGTCCTCGAGTGGGCCGCCACACTGATCGCGCTGTTCGTGGTGGCCGTCGCCGGCACGTTCGTCGCCGTCGTGATCCTCGGCGCCCTCGGGATGAGTCACGGGCAGCCGTTGACGACGCGATTCGCCGCCGGCTTCGAGATGAACCTGCTCATCACCGCGATCCTCGGCGTCGGCATGACGCTCTACGAAGGGCAGCGCGCGCGCCTCGATGCGGTCACGCTCGAGCTGCGCACGAAAGAGCTGGAGCTCGAGCGCGACCGGAAGATGGCGCTGGAGGCGCGGCTCTCGTCGCTCGAAGCGCGGCTGCATCCGCACTTCCTCTTCAACACGCTGAATGCGATCTCCGAGCTGATCCACGAAAACCCCGAGCGCGCGGAGCGTACGGTTGAGCGTTTGGCCGGGCTCCTGCGCGCGGCGCTGGACGCGAGCGAGCGAGGCAGCGTGCCGCTCGCGCGGGAGCTCGAGCTCGTCTCCGACTACCTCGAGATCGAGAAGACGCGGTTCGGCGATCGGCTCCACTATGAATTTCACGTGGCACCGGAGGCGGGCGCCTGCGCGGTCCCGCCGCTCGCCGTGCAGACGCTGGTGGAGAACAGCATCAAGCACGCGATCGCGCCGCGCCCGGACGGCGGCCGCGTCTGCGTGGAGGCGGCCGCCCGCGACGGCGTCCTGACCGTCGGTGTCTGGGACGACGGCCCCGGCTTCCCGCTGTCCGCGGCGATTCCCGGGCACGGCCTCGAAAATCTCCAATCGCGGCTGACCGGCCGATTCGGGACGGCGGCGACGCTCAGCGTGAGCCGTCGCGACGGCGGGACGATCGTCATCCTGTCGCTGCCACGCATGGCTTCCGCCGCATGACGGCGCCGTTGCGCGCGTTCCTCGTCGATGACGAGCCGCTCGCGCTCAAGCG
>JBGOTH010000281.1:0-4946 GCA_041476345.1 Methylomirabilia bacterium | reverse complement strand
TGTTCTTCTCGAAGCCTTTGACCGTCGGCTTCGCCGCCACGTAGCGCGCGACCCACGCCACCGGGACGTACCCGACGTCCGTCTGCATGATCTCCTCGGCGTTGGCGTAGTGCTCCATGCGCTTCTTCGTGTCACGCGTGTCGCGCCCGCCTTCCAGCTCCTTGTCGAAGTCCGCGTTGACCCACGCCTGCCGCTTGCCCGTCGTCTTCTTTCCGTAGAAGGTGTCGAAGTACTCGTTGTGCGGGTCCGGGTAGTCCATGAACCAGCGGATCCACACGAGCTGGAGGTCCTGCTTCCAGAGGCGATCGCGGAATACCCGTTGCTCGAGCACTTCCAGCTCCGTCTTCAGATTGAGGTTCTCGAGGAGGACGGATTGGACGGCTTCGGCCAGCGGCTTGGCGCCGAGCGCTTCGTCGCGCATCGACATCACGATCTTCGGCCAGTTCTTGCCGCCCTCGAACGGCGTGCCTTTCAAATGCGCCAGCGCGGCGTTGCGGTCGAACTTCTGGATCCCGCGAATCTTCGGCGTGTCGACGGCGCCGGGGAAGCCGGGCGGGATCATGGAATGCGCGGGGACGGCGAAGCCCTGCGCGACCTTCACCACGTTCTCGCGGTCGACGGCCTGGGAGATCGCGCGTCGCACCTTGATGTTGTCGAACGGGGCTTTCGTCACCTGCGGGAGCAGGTACCAGGTGCCGGGGAACGGGTAGCGGAACACTTCCTTCGAGTTGGCCCCCGCCTGCAGGCGCCTGAGGTCGCCCGACTGCAGCGGCGTCACCTGGAGCTCGTTGTTCTCGTACGGCAGCGCGCCCGAAGCGACCGGGATGATCGGGATGATCACGCGCTCGAGCGCCACGTCCTTCGCGCCGAAGAAGTGCGGGTTCTTCTTGAGGATGATCTGCTTGCCGTGGTCCCACGCTTCCAGCGTGAACGGGCCGTTGCAGACGATGTTGGCGGCTTCCGTCCACTTGTCCTTGTATTTCTCGACCGACGGCTGGTGCGCCGGCAGCGCCGCGAGGTACGCGGCGAGCGCGGGGAAATAGCCGCGTGGGCCTTCCAGCGTGACTTCGAGCACCCAGTCACCCTTGGCCTTCACGCCGACCTGGCTCGCGTCGGTGATCTCCTTCTTGTTGAACTTCTCGCCGTTCTTGATGTCGTAGAGGAACGACGCGTACGGTGCGGCCGAGGCGGGATCGAGCTGGCGCTTGAACGAGTATTCGAACGCCTGCGCGGTGCACGCGGTGCCGTCCGACCACCGCGAGTCTTTCCGGATGTCGAACGTCCACACCGAGCCATCCTTGTTCGGCGTCACCTTGCTCGCCACGTACGGAATGGCCTGGAAGTCGGCGTTGAACTTCATGAGCCCGGCCCAGAGGGAGGGCACGCCGGTGCAGTAGAGATCCTTGTTGTAGTCGTGGCTGGAGGGGTCGCTCTGCCACCAGCCGCCGCCGCCGATGCGGATGACCTGGTCCTTGGCGAGCTTCTCGCCCGGGGCCAGCTTCGGCGCGGCCGCGGCGGGCGTCGCGTTGAAGCCGGCCGCGCCCATCGCGGCGAAGCCGGCCGCGATCTGGAGGAACGCGCGGCGGCCGAGACCGGCCGACGCGAGACGCTGCTCGAGGAGCTTCATCTGCTGATCGGAGATCGGGGGGATGTCCATGACTGCCTCCTTGATGTCAGGTCAGTTCTGCTTGGGATCGAGCGCGTCGCGCACGCCGTCGCCGAAGAACGTAAAGGCGAGCATCGTAACGGCAATCGCGATGGAGGGAAAGACGCACAGGTGCCAGTAGGAGCGAAGGTACTGTTGCCCTTCGCCGACCATCTGGCCCCACGACGGGGTGGGGGGGTTGATGCCGACGCCGATGAACGACAGCGCCGCTTCGGTGAAGATCGCCTCCGGAATGCCGAAGGTCACCGCCACGACGATGGGCGTGAGCGCGTTGGGCAGCACGTGTTTGAACAACACGCGCACGAAGCCGGCACCGAGCGCGCGGGCGCCGTCCACGAACTCTTTCTCCTTGATGCCCAGCACCTGCGCGCGGGTCTGGCGCGCGATACCGACCCACCCGGTGAGGCCGATGGCGATGAAGATGTTGACGAGCCCGGCGCCCAGCATCGACATGACGAGGATGACGAAGAGCAGGCGGGGGAAGGCGTACATCACGTCGATGAATCGCGAGAGCAGGATGTCGACGCGGCCGCCGAGGTAGCCCGACAACGCGCCGATCGGCACGCCGAGCGCGACGACGATGACCTGAGCGCCGAGCCCGACCAGCATGGAGACGCGGGCCCCGTAGATCATGCGGGACAGGAGGTCGCGGCCGATCAGGTCCGTGCCGAGCGGGTAGTCGCGCGACGGCGGCTCGGTGAGCCGGCTGAAGTTCGTCTTCGTGTACGGATACGGGGCGAGCGCGTCCGCGAAGATCGCGATGAGCGCGAGCGCGACGACGACGACGAGACCGATCATGGCGAGCTTGTTCTTGCGCAGGCGGCGCAGCGCATCGCGCGTGAGGCTCGTGCCCTTCTCGCGCGGGCGGGTCGCGTCGACCTCGATGGAGGACGCGGCGGTGGGCGACACGGTCGCCATGCTCAGTACCGGATCCGCGGGTCGAGGAAGCCGTACGCGAGGTCGACGGCGAGGTTCATCAGCGTGAGGAAGACGCCGTACGTGAGGACGACCGCCATGATCATCGGGTAGTCGCGGCCCGTCATCGACTCCACGAAGAACTTGCCCATGCCGGGCACGCGGAAGATCGCCTCCACGAAGAACGAGCCGGTGCCGACGGCGGCGAACATGGGGCCGAGCAGCGTGACGATGGGGATGAACGCGTTTTTCAGGACGTGGCGAAAGATGATCGGGAACTCGGACAGGCCTTTGGCCCGCGCGGTGCGCGTGTAGTCCGCGCGGATCACTTCCAGCATGCTCGCGCGCGTGAAGCGCGCCACGATCCCCATCGGCGCGAGCGCCAGCGTGACCGTGGGCAGCACCCAGTTGCGCGGCGTGTCCCACCCGCCGGTCGGGAAGAGCGGGATCACGAACGAGAACAGGATGATGAGAAAGACGGCGAGGACGAAGTTCGGTACCGCCACGCCGACGGTGGAAATGCTCACGGACACGTAGTCCCACCCGCGGTTCTGATGCGTCGCCGCGAGAATGCCGAACGTGAGCCCGCCGACCACGGCGAGCGCGAACGCCATCGTGCCGAGGAAGAGGGAGATCGGAAACGTCGAGACGATGATCTCGGCAACCGTGCGCGTCTTGTAGACGAACGAGTTGCCGAAGTCGCCTTGGACCGCCTTCCAGAGGAAGATGCCGAACTGCGCGTAGAGCGGCTTGTCGAGGCCGTAGTGCTCCGCGAGATTCTTCTGCGCTTCGGGCGAGAGCGGGTTGGCGCCCTCCGCGACCGGGTCCAGCGGGCTGCCCGGCGTCGCGTGCATCACCAGGAAGGTCACGAGCGCCATGGCGAGGAGCGTCGGGACGAGCCAGACGAGGCGCCGGATGGCGTAATGAAACATGGGGTTGCCGTACTATACCCGAGTCCATGACGCCCTCGAAGCTGACCTCGATGTCGGACGCGATCGCCCGCTTCGTTCCTGCCGGCGCCTCGGTGTGCATGGGCGCGGCCCTGGAAGCGGCCATCCCGTTCGCCGCGGGCCACGAGATTATCCGCCAGCACGTTCCCGACCTCACGCTGATCGGCCCGATCTCCGACATCCTGTTCGATCAGCTCATCGGCGCCGGGTGCGTGGCGCGATTCGTCGGCGCGTGGGTAGGCAACGTGTCCTCCGGCCTCGGCCACAACTACCGCCGCGCAGCCGAGAAGGGGATGCCGCGGCCGATCGCCGTCGAAGACCACTCGAACTTCACGATCGCGCTCGCGCTGCTCGCGGCCACGCTCGGCGCGCCGTACATTCCCACGCGCTCGCTGCTCGGCACCGGGTTTCTCGACTCGAACCCGTCGTTCAAGCGCGCCGAAGATCCGTACTCCGGCGACCCGATCGTGCTGGTGCCGGCGCTCGTGCCCGACGTGACGATCCTTCAAGTCCAGCGCGCGGACGTCCACGGCCGCTGCCATCTGTGGGGGACGGTCGGCATCTCGCGTGAGGCCGCGTTCGCCGCGCGCCGCGTGATCGTCGTCGCGGAAGAGATCTGGCCGACCGAGCGCATCCTCGCCGATCCGAATCTCATCCTGGTGCCCGACATCAAAGTCGCGGCCGTCGTCCACGAGCCGTTCGGCGCGCTGCCGTCGCCGCTCCAGGGTTTCTACGGCCGCCATACCGAGCTTTTCACGAGCTACCACGAGGCATCTCGCACGCCCGAGGGCTTCAGGCAATGGCTCGACGAGTGGGTGCTCGGCGTCGGCGACTGGAAGGGATTTCTCGACAAGCTCGGGACAGACACGCTTGCGGCGCTGATGCCGAAGCGACACGCGCTGTCCGAGCCGCTGGACTATGCCTGACATGGGGGGCTCCGGGCGCCCCCCAAGCCCCCCAGCGAGCGCGCCGCCGGCGGAGCCGTCGTCGCACTCGAGCGGCCACTACACGGCACGGGAGCTGATGGTCATCGCCGCCGCGCGCGAGATCCGTGACGGCGACGCCGTGTTCGTCGGCATGCGGCTGCCGCTGCTCGCGTTCTCGCTCGCCAAGCGCACGCACGCGCCGACGGCGCTCGGGCTCTTCGAGAACGGCCTCGTGCGCGAATCGCCGTCGACGGAGATGCTGTACACGATGTCCGATCCGCCCAACCTGACCGGCGCCACGTGGTCCACGGGCACCGCGAACATGATGGGCCTGCTCGCGCAGGGCCTCGTCGACCTCGGCTTCATCGGCGGCGCCGAGGTGGACCGCTTCGGCAACCTGAACACGTCGTACGTCGGGGACTGGCGCGCGCCGACGGTGAAGCTGCCGGGCTCCGGCGGCGCGCCCGACATCGCGTGCTACGCGAAGCG
>JBGOTH010000280.1:0-4953 GCA_041476345.1 Methylomirabilia bacterium | reverse complement strand
CGGCCACGCAGATCGCGGCGTCGAGCCAGCAGCAGCTGGTGGGCATGGACCAGGTGGCCCTGGCGATGGAGAACATCAAGCAGGCCACCGCGCAAAACGTGGCCAGCACCAAGCAGACCGAGGTGGCCGCGCAGAACCTGCGCGAGCTCGGGCAAAAGCTCAAGCATCTCGTCGATCGGTACTAGCGTGGCAAGCGGAAAGGACGACATCAGAGTCCGGCTGCTCGCCACCTTCCGCGTGGAGGCGGCTGAGCACCTGCACACGATCATGACGAACCTCTTGTCCCTGGATCGAGGCCTTCCGCCCGACGAGACTCGCGAGGCGATCGACGTCACGTTCCGCGCCATGCACACATTGAAGGGAGCGGCCCGCTCCGTCAGCCTGAGAGACGTGGAGGCTCTCTGCCAGGCGTGCGAATCCGTCCTGAGCCGGATCACGCGAGGTCACGTGGTGCTGAGCCGGCCGATGCTCCAGCACTTCCGCGAGGCGGTCGATGGTGTGGCTGCGCTCTTGGCGGGCGGTGGGGCACCATCAAACATGCGCGAGCTCATCGCGCGGCTCGACCGCCCTGCGACCGAGCCAGAGCAGCCTGCTGCCGCGCCGCCCGGCGCGGTTCGCGCTCGGGCGGCCGAAAGCTCGGGCCAGCGCGTCATGTCGCGGCCGCAGCAAGCCGAGACCATCCGGATTGCGACCGACCGGCTCGATACGCTGCTCGTCCAGGCGGAAGACTTTCTCGCGCCCAAGCTCGTTGCCGGGCAGCGTGTTCAGGAGGTCCGTGCTCTCGTCGAGCGAGTCGAGCAATGCCGCGCCGGTCTGGGCCGGCTCCGCGCCGAGCAACGCGCGATCAACGGACGGGCCGTCGATCCCTGGGCGACGCTGGACTCCCAGATGAGAGCTGCGGAAGGCGAGGCGCGGGAAGCGTTAGCGCATCTCCGCAACGACCAGCGGACCATCTCCGCCGCCGTGGACAGCCTCCTGGACGAGATCCGGCGGCTCAGGATGACGCCGGCGTCGCTCGTCCTCGATCTCTTCCCGCAGATGGTCTGGGATCTCGCGAGAGCGCAGGGCAAAGAGGTGGAGTGGGTCGCGCAGGGCGCCGGACTCGACGTGGACCGCAAAATCTTGGAGGCCGTCAAGGATCCCCTGATTCATCTGGTCCGGAACGCCGTTGACCACGGCATCGAGTCGCCCGCGACGCGGATCGAAACCGGCAAGACGCCGAACGGGAAGGTCAGCGTGATCTTCGCCGCCCTGGAGAGCAATCGAATCGAGATCCGTGTAGAGGATGACGGAGCCGGCATCGACGTGACGCGCGTCAAGGCGGAGGCCGTGCGGACTCGCTTGCTGACCGAGGAGGAAGCCGAATCCCTGACGGAGGAGCACGCACTGAGTCTCGTCTATCGCTCGGGTCTCAGCACGAGCCCCATCATCACGGATATCTCCGGTCATGGGCTGGGCCTCGCGATCGTGAAGGAGCGGGTGGAGCGGTTCGGGGGCCAGATCCATCTCGAGACACGCGCCGGCGTGGGGACCACGGTTCGGATGACGGTTCCCGCCACGATCGCGACCTTTCGTGGCCTGCTGGTGGAGGCGGCAGGGCAAGCCTTTCTCCTTCCCGTCGAAGCCGTCGAGCGGGCCTTCCGAGTTGCGCCCGGCGCGATCGAGACGCTCGAGGGGCGGGAGGCGATCCGCTCGAACGGCAGTCCGCTGGCCGTTGCCCGGCTGAGTCGTCTGCTCGATCTTCCCGGGAACGATGAGTCGCACGAGCCGGGGCACCAGCACCCCTGCGTCATCGTGAGATCCGGCGAGGAGCGCGCGGCGCTCCTCGTCGAAAAGATCGTGGGTGACCAAGAGGTGCTGGTCAAGGAGTTGCGGCCACCTCTCATCCGGGTCCGGAACGTCGCGGGGGCCGGTCTCCTCGGCACGGGCCGGCTGGTCTTGATCCTTCGACCGGCGGACCTCCTGAGAGCTGCCCGCGAGAGCTCTCGTCCCGCGATCGCTCCCGCGGCGTCGCGGGAGGAAGAGCGCCAGAAGGCGATCCTCGTTGTCGACGATTCCATTACGACCCGGACCATGGAGAAGAATCTCCTGGAAGCTGCCGGCTACCAAGTGCGGGTGGCGGTGGACGGCATCGAGGCGTGGACGCTCCTCAAGAGCGAAGCGGTCGATCTCGTCGTCTCGGACGTCGATATGCCTCGCATGAACGGATTCGATCTGACGGCCCGGATTCGGACAGACCGGACGCTGGCCGATCTTCCGGTGATTCTGGTCACGGCTCTCGAGGCTCGCGAGGACAAGGAACGCGGGGTCGAGGTCGGCGCCAACGCGTACATCATCAAGTCGAGCTTCGACCAGTCGAACCTTCTCGAGATCATTCGCCGGCTGGTGTAACGCCCTACTCGTGGAGGATCGATGATCCGCGTCCTCGTCGTCGAAGACTCGACGGTCACTCGAGAGTACCTCGCGTACCTGCTCGGAGAGGATCCCGCGCTCTCGGTGGTGGGCACCGCGCGGGACGGCGTCGAGGCCGTGGCCCAAGCCGAGCGTCTCAAGCCCGACGTCATCGTCATGGACGTTCACATGCCCCGGATGAATGGCTTCGAAGCCACTCGCCAGATCATGGAGCGGGCGCCCACGCGAATCGTCATCATCAGCGCGAGCATCAGCCGGGAGGACGTGCAGCTGACGTTCAAGGCTCTGGAAGCCGGCGCTCTCACGGCGCTGGACAAGCCCCGTGGACTCGATCATCCCAGCCATGCGGAGGACGCTCGGCGACTCGTGGAAACGGTCAAGCTCATGGCCGAGGTAAAAGTGGTGCGTCGGTGGCGGCGGCAGGATCGTCCAGTGACGCCGTTCGCGGCCAACACGAGGGCCGATCGGACGATCCGCCTCGTCGCCATCGGCGCTTCGACCGGTGGGCCTCCCGTCGTCGCCGCCATCTTCAGGGAACTTCCCGCCGACCTCGACGTGCCGATCCTGCTCGTTCAGCACATCGCCCCGGGATTCGTCGCCGGGCTCGTCGAGTGGCTCGACCAGGGTACTCAACTCGCCGTGAAGCTGGCCGAGCCCGGCGAGGGAGCCCGGCCTGGGACCGTGTACGTCGCCCCCGACGGCGCGCAGATGGGAATCACGAGCGGGGGCCGAATTTCCCTGGCGCGAGATGCTGCCGAGAACGGCTTTTGTCCCGCCGCATCGTACCTCTTCGATTCGGTCGCGGACGCCTATGGTCCGTCCGCCGCCGGCATTCTTCTCACTGGGATGGGGCGCGACGGCGCCGGAGGTCTTCTGGAACTCCGGCAGAAGGGTGGCCTGACGATCGCCCAAAGCGAGGAGACGAGCGTGATCTTCGGAATGCCGGGCGAAGCGGTTCGACTGGGTGCGGCCGAGTACGTCCTGTCACCGGAACAGATCGCCGTGACGATTCGCGCGGTCGCGAGCCGGCGGGGGGAGCCGCGAAGATGAAACCGAAGATTCTCGTGGTCGAGGACAGCCCGACGCAAGCGGAGCGGGTGCGTCTGCTCCTGGAGGACAACGGCTACGAGATCGAAGTGGCTCGCGACGGTCAGGAAGGACTGGAGCATATCCGGAGCCGGCCGCCCGATCTCATCATCGCCGACGTCATGATGCCGCGCATGGATGGCTACGCGCTGTGCCGGGCGGTGAAGTCGTCGCCCAGGACCAAGACCATTCCATTCGTGCTCCTTACGGACCGGCACAACGCGATCGACATCATCACGGGGCTCGAGCACGGCGCCGACAACTTCATCACCAAGCCGTTCGAGGACGAGTACCTCCTGGAGCGCCTTCGCCGCATCTTCGCCCACCTCGCATTCCGGAACGAAGGTCAGATGGAGATGGAGGTCACGCTACGGATCGGCGACCGCAACATCGTGCTCTCGCCGGACAAGCAGCAGATCGTCGAGCTGCTCTTCTCCACCTACGAGGAGCTGTGCCTCGTGAACACTCAGCTCGAGGAGAAGACGCGCGCGCTGGAGGCGGCGCAGGAGGAATTGCTGCGCCAGGAACGGCTGGCCGTTCTCGGCCAACTCGCCGGCGGCGTGAGCCACGAGCTGCGCAACCCGCTCGGAGTGATCAAGAACTCCGTCTACTACCTGAACATGGTCTTGCCGGACGACTCGAAGGCGCGAAAGCATTTGACCATCGTCGAGCGCGAGATCGCCGCCGCGGATCGGATCATCACCGGGCTTCTGGACTTCGCGCGCGTGGCTCCTTCGAACCGGGCGCCCATGGACCTGAACCAGACGGTGCGCGAGTACCTCGATCGCAAGCCGCCGCCCGACAACGTCGTCCTCGTCGTCACGTTGGCGGAGCTCCCGCCGCTCGTGCAGGCGGACGCCGGGCAAGTCGAGTTGATCCTCGGCAATCTCGTGAGCAACGCGATCCAGGCCATGCCGGAGGGCGGGACGCTCACCGTGGAGACGTCCGCGACCGAGCACGGAGCTCGGGTGGCCGTCGCCGACACCGGGACGGGGATCAGGGCCGAGGATCTCGCGAAGATCTTCCAGCCGCTCTTCACCACCAAGGCGAAGGGGATCGGGTTGGGGCTCGCCGTGGCACTCCGGCTCGCGCATACCAACGGGGCCGAGATCGTAGTCGAGAGCGAGCCGGCTCGCGGGAGTCGGTTCGACGTCCGTTTCTCCACGTGATGATCGCGGCGTGCGGCAAGAAGGCGTGCCGCACGGGCCGAATTTAGACCGCACGGGACGTAACGAGCTGCCGCTCCCAAAGCAGGTGCGTTCTGCCATTGGGCCTTCGGACGTGATCGCCTACCTCACCGCGATCGCGACGCTGGTCGGTATCCGCGCCGGGCTGACGCTCGACCGCGATCCCGCGTCCGCTCCACGCGCGGTTCACCGGACACCTGCCGCAGGAGAGCTTGTTCGTCTGGCTCGCGCTCATTCCCCCGCGGCAGCGGCAACAACCGCGGCGTGG
>JBGOTH010000279.1:0-4972 GCA_041476345.1 Methylomirabilia bacterium | reverse complement strand
GTTCTTCATCTGCGGGTTCCTCCCGTTCATCACGGTGCGCGCCCTCGGCGTGCCGCTGGCGAGCCTCCGGCTCGGCTGGCTGACGTTCTGGCTCATGGCGGGCGGGCTCGTGCTCGCCGCCGTCCCGCTCGTCGGCAACGCCGCCACCGTGATGTTCACCTTCTATCCGCCGCTGAAAGCGCACTGGGCCTTCTACGTCGGCCTCACGCTGGTGGTCGTCGGCACGTGGTTGGTGGCGCTGCATCTCGGGCTGACCCACCGCGCGTGGCGGCGGTCGCATCCCGGCGATCGCACGCCGCTCGCCGCCTTCACCTCGCTCACCACCATGTACATGTGGACGCTCGCCTCGGTCGGTCTCGCCGCCGAGATGCTGTTCATGCTGATCCCGTGGTCGCTCGGCTGGGTCCACGGGACCGATGCGCTGCTCGCGCGGTCGCTCTTCTGGTTCACCGGACATCCGATCGTCTACTTCTGGCTGCTGCCCGCGTACATCTCGTGGTACACGCTGGTCCCGCGCCAGGCGGGCGGCAAGCTCTTCTCGGATCCGCTCGCGCGCGCGTCGTTCCTGCTCTTCTTCGTCCTCGCGACGCCGCTCGGCTTCCATCACCAGTACGCGGATCCCGGCATCCACGCCGGGTGGAAGCTCGTGCACGCGTTCCTCACGTTCGCGGTGTTCTTCCCGAGCTTGCTGACGTTCTTCAACGTGGTGGCGTCGCTCGAGAGCGGCGGGCGCGCGCGGGGTGGCCGCGGCATCGTGTCGTGGTTCTTCCGGCTGCCGTGGGGCGACCCCTCGGTGGCGGCGCAGGTCGCGGCGATGCTGATGTTCGCGTTCGGCGGCATCGGCGGGCTCATCAACGCCTCGTACAACCTGAACCTGCTCGTCCACAACACGGCCTGGATGCCGGGCCATCTGCATCTGACCGTCGGCACCGGCGTCACGCTGACCTACATGGGCATCACGTACTGGCTGGTGCCGCACCTCGCGGGGCGCGCGCTCTGGAGCCGGCGGCTCGCGCTCGCCCAGATCTGGCTCTGGTTCGGCGGGATGGCGCTGTTTTCGAACGCGCTGCACCGGCTCGGCATGATGGGGATGCCGCGCCGCACGCTGATCAGTGCCGCCCCCTACGTGCAGGCCGAGTGGAAGCCCGTCCTGCCGCTGGTCGCGATCGGCGGCACCGTCCTCTTCGTGAGCGCGATGCTCTACTTCCTGAATCTCGGGCTGACGGCGCTGTGCGGACGGCGTGAGATGTCCGCGCCGGTTCTGTTCGCGGAAGCGATGTCCGGCCCCGAGCATGCGCCCGCGATCCTCGATCGCTGGCGCCCGTGGCTCGTGGTGGCGATCGTGTTGATCGTCGTCGCCTACGGCCCGACGCTGGGACGCCTCATCGTCACCACGCCGCTCAACACGCCGGGGCTCCGCGTGTGGTGAGCGGCGGTGTATATGTAAGGGCGTGACCTTCGTCCGACGCACGACGGCAGTCGCGCTCGCGTGGATGGCGCTGTGGGCACCGGGCGCGCTCGCCGCCGACCGGTTGCTCGTTGACGCCGCCGCGCTCACGGCGCAGCTCGGCGCTCCCGATCTCCGAATCGTCGACATGGTCGACGAGGTCGCCGACTATCGGCGCGGACACATCCAGGGCGCCGTCCACCTCGACGTCGAGGACGCGCGAATCCCTGTTCCCGGCGGCGGCTTTCGCCTGCCGACCGAGGACGAGGCCGCGCGCATCTTCGCGAAGCTCGGTCTGACACCCGACACGCGCGTGATCGCCTACGACGACGACCGCAGTCTGAATGCCGCGTGGCTCTTCTACATGCTCGAGGCGCTGGGGCACTCGCGCGTGGCGATCCTCGACGGCGGGATCGTCGTCTGGCACGCCGCGGGGTTGCCGCTCGTGACCGACACGCCGGTGATTGCGCCGACGTCGTATCGAGCCCGGCGGCAGGCCGAGCGGGTCACCACGGCCGAGTGGATTCGTGACCACCTGAACGACCGATCCGTCGCGCTCCTGGACGCGCGCTCGCCCGGGGAGTACTCCGGCGCCAAGCGCGCCGCGCGGCGCGCGGGACACATCCCCGGCGCGATCAACGTCGAGTGGACGCAGAACCTGCGCCCCGACGGGACGTTCAAGCCGCTCGACGCGCTCCGCGCGATGTACACGGCGGCCGGCATCACGCCGGACAAGACGGTGGTGACCTACTGCCAAACCAATCACCGCGGCGCTCACGACTACTTCGTGCTTCGCCTCCTCGGCTATCCACGCGTGGTCGGCTACGACCGCTCGTGGGCCGAGTGGGGCAACCGCGACGACCTGCCGGTCGCACGCTAGGCGTCGCGGCACGTGACGATCGCGCGCGCGTCGCTGGCGTCACTGTTCGCGCCCCGCGCGGTCGCGGTCGTCGGCGCATCCGCGGATCCGGCGAAGGTCGGCGGCAGCGTCCTCGCCAACCTTCGCGCCGGCGGCTTCGCCGGACGCATCGTTCCCGTGAACCGCGCGCGGACGGAAGTTCAGGGTCTCGCCGCGGTGCCATCCGTGCGTGACATCGACGGGCTCGTCGACATCGCGGTCGTGGCCGTTCCCGCGGACGATGTCCTGCCCGCGCTGAAAGACTGCGTCGCCAAGGGTGTCGGGGCCGCGATCGTGATCTCGGCGGGATTCCGCGAAGCGGGCGCCGCCGGGCGCGCGCGCGAGGCGCAGTTGCGCGCGTGGCTCGCCACGCAACCGCTGCGGCTCGTCGGCCCGAACACGCTCGGCTGGATCCGTCCGGCCCGGCGCCTGAATCTGTCCTTCGCGCCGGGGAGCCCGCCGGCGGGTCCGATCGGGTTCTTCTCGCAGAGCGGCGCGTTGTGCACGGCGATCCTCGACTGGTCGCGGGAGCGCGGTCTCGGCTTCTCGCTCTTCGCGAGCCTCGGCAACCAGGCCGACGTGACCGAGACCGATGTCATCGCCGCGCTCGCCGACGACCCCGAGACCCGCGTCATCGTCGGCTACGTCGAGGGCGTGGAAGACGGACGGCGATTCTTCGAGGTGCTGCGGACGGCGGCCGGTCGTAAGCCGTGCGTCCTCATGAAGGCCGGACGCTCCGCGAGCGGCGCCCGGGCCGTCTCCTCGCACACGGGCGCGCTGGCCGGCGCGGACCGCGTCTTCGACGCGGCGGTGCGCCAGGCCGGTGCGGTCCGTGCCGGATCGATCGAAGAGCTGTTCGACCTCGCATGCGCGCTCGCCGACCAGCCGCTGCCGCGCAGCCGGCGGCTCGTGATCGTCACGAACGGCGGAGGTCCCGGTATCCTCGCGGCCGATGCCGCCGCCGATAGCGGACTGCTCGTCACGCCGCCGTCGGATGCCGTGGAGGCACGGCTGCGCGCCGTGCTGCCCGCGACCGCCTCCGTCGGCAATCCCATCGATCTCGTCGGGGACGCCGGGCCGGCACGCTACGGGGACGCGCTGCGTGCGCTCGGCGACAGCGATGCCGCGCACGTCGTGATCCTCTCGCCGCAGGCGGCCACCGACGCCGCCGGGATCGCGCGTGCGATCCGCGCCGCCACGCGCGAGTGGACGAGCCCCGTGTTGGCGAGCTTCATCGGCGGGCCGCGCGTGCGGCCGGGTGCCGAGGCGCTCGAGGAGCAGGGGATCCCCTGCTATCCGTTCCCCGAGCGCGCCGTGCGGACGCTCGCGGCGATGGCGCTCCTCGCCGAGCGCCGGGCGCCGCGCGCCGATGCGCCCGCCGTGGTGATCGACCTCGCCGCCGCCGCCGCGCACCTGGCGACGCTCCGGCGCACCGGTCGCGCCCGCCTGGGATTTCTGGACGCCGCGCCGATGCTCGTTGCCGCCGGCATTCCGCTCGTGCCCGCACGGCTGGCCCGCTCGCCCGAGGACGTGCGCACGATCACCGAGGAGCTCGGGGCACCGGTCGCGCTCAAGATCGTGTCGCTGCAGATCGTGCACAAGACCGACGTGGGCGGGGTGGTGCTCGGCGTGGACTCGCCGGAGGCGGCACGCGCCGCCGCGGTGGCCCTGCTCGAGCGGGTAGCGCGTGCGCGCCCCGGCGCGGTCGTCGAAGGGATCCTGGTGCAGCGCATGGCGTCCCCGGGCGGCGTGGAGCTCGTCCTCGGCGGCGTGCGCGATCCGCAGTTCGGCGCGGTCGTCATGGTCGGTTTCGGCGGGATCTACGTCGAGATCCTCGACGACGTCGCGACGCGAGTAGCGCCCGTCGACCGCGACGAGGCGCGCCGCATGCTCGATGACCTGGCGCTCGCCCCCGCGCTGAAGGGCGCGCGAGGCCGCGCACCCGTCGATCTCGACGCGGTCGTCGACGCCATCGTCCGTTTCGCGGCACTGCTCGCGGCGTCGCCCGACATCACCGAGCTCGAAATCAATCCGCTCGTCGCCGCGCCGGACGGCGTCACGGGCGTCGACGTGAGAGGAGTCCTGCAATGCATCGTCGCTGGCTCGTCGTCCCCGTCCTCGCGCTGAGCGTCATCGCGTTCGGCGTTGCGGCGCAGGAGCGCGCGGCGACCCAGGAACAGGCCGAGCGCGGGCGCCGCCTCTTCGTCGACCAGGGCTGCCACGGCTGCCACACGATCAAAGCCCTCGGCACGCCGATCGGCCCCGACCTGTCGCACGTCGGCGCCCGGTATTCCGAGGCGTATCTGAAGCGCTGGCTCCGCGATCCCCAGGCGCAGCGCCCGAGCGCGCACATGCCGCAGCTCGAGCTGACCGAGCCGCAGATCGCGGGGCTTGCCGCGTTCCTGTCCTCGCTCGAGTGAAAACATGGGGAGCTCCGGGCGCGCCCCCCAAGCCCCCCAGCGTTCGGGGCACCCCGGCGCAGCCGAGCCGCCCCTCGATCACGCGCGGGAATTCAGAACCCCACGTGAGGCGGCGTCGCCTCACGGTTGGGCGGAACCCAGCCGCCGAGGCCTTGTAAAACCGCATACTTCGCGCGCAGCCCGTGTGGTCCTGTCGTTGCACTCCTT
>JBGOTH010000278.1:0-4978 GCA_041476345.1 Methylomirabilia bacterium | reverse complement strand
GAGGATCCCGTCGCCCTGGAACTCGTCCACCGTCGCGCGGTAGCGCGTGAGGATCGCGACCACGCGCTCGAGATAGCGGTTCAGGATGCGGATGACCTCGTCGGGCGGCAGACGCCCCGCGAGCGACGTGAAGCCCCGCAAGTCCGACACGAGCAGCGTGATCTCGCGCAGCTCGCCGCCGAGCTTGAGCCCGTCCGGCGAATTCAACAGCGTGTCGACGATGTCCTTGCTGAGGTAGCGCCCGAACGTGTCGCGGATGAAGTCGCGCTGGCGCAGGCCGGACAGCATGCCGCCGAAGCTCAGCGTGAGCCGCCCGACCTCGTCGCCGCTCCGCGGCGGCGGTACCACGACGGCAAGATCGCCCGCCGCCACCGTGTCCGCGACGCGCGTCAGTACGCGCAGCGGCCGCAACATCCGCGCCGACAGGAACGCAAACAGCGCGATCCCGATGGCGAACAGACCGAGCGAGAGCCCGGTCACTCGCATCGTCTTCATCCGCACCGCCGCCGCCACCGGGTCGGCGAACTTGTTGAGCATGAGGATGGCGACGACCTTGCCGTCGACCTTCAGGGGCGTGTTGATCTGCACGAACTGCGCGTACTCGGTGCCTTCGGCCTGACCGCCGAAGAGCTGGCTGTGCATCATCTCGCCGGCCTTCCAGGTGTCGTCGGTCGACTTGAAGGTGGCGGGGAACAGCTCGTGGATGTGCGCGGGACTTCCGGGGTCGAACTCACCGTGGTCGATGGCGACGTACACGTACCGGCCGTTCGGCGCGCGGCGCAGCACCACCGCGTTGTCGACGTCGAACTCGGTCTTGATGCGATTCAAGTCGGCGAGCAGTCGTGTGTAGGCGGGGCTCTCCTTGTGCTCGGCGCGGGTGATCTTCGCGATCGCCGCCACGTCGATCCAGGTGGCCCCGCGCTCGGCGAAGAACTCGAGCTTCGAGGCGAGGTTCTGGATCTCGGCGTCGCGGCTGTCACGGTAGTACTGCCAGGACAGCGGGGCGAGGGCCGCCACGAGGATGGCGAAGAACAACAGGACGTTCTTGACGACGATCGAGCGGAACATCATCCGTACTCTACCCCGGCGGGGACCTCAGCCGTCGTCACGACATCGTGCACTCGGCCGACGCCTCGCCGGGGCGACCGGCGGGCTACTCGGGCGTCACGCTACTCGGGCTTCACCAGGAAGTGCGCGCGACGATTCTTGGCCCAGCACGCGTCGTTGTGCTCGCGGCACGCCGGGCGATCCTCGCCGTAGCTGATGAGGCTGAACCGGCGCGTATCGATTCCATGGGACACGAGGTAGGTCATCGTCGCCTTCGCGCGCCGCTCGCCGAGGGCGACGTTGTACTCGTCGGTGCCGCGCTCGTCACAATGGCCTTCGACCAGGACGGCGTACGCGGGATTCGACTTGAGCCACGTGACGCTCCGGTCCAGCACGCGGGCGGCGTCCGGACGGATTCCGAACTTGTCGAAGTCGAAGCGAATGTCAGCCAGGTCCGCCACCGCGACGAACTCCTTCGGGGCAGGCCGAGGCGGCACGTCGGAGCGCGGCGCCGCGGGCGCCGCGGGTGTCGGGGGCGTCGAGGGCGCCGCGGACGCCACGGGCGCCACGGGCGCCGAGGGCGCCGGCGCCGACGCGCCCAGGGTGACCGGTTGCTTCGCACAGCCCGCAGCCACGAGACTCAGCACGGCCACGACGACTATCGTCTTCGCGTTTTCCCTGATCGACGTCATCGGTTTCCTCTTCTCATCGATTCCCTCATTAGGTTCCCCCTCGCTGGTGTGTGACGGCCGATCGCTTCGTCCTCGCAGTACGCAACAAGCGTGACAGCACGGCGACGAGCGCAGGGCCGTCCGCAGAAAGCTCGGTGGTCGACGCCAGCGCCAGCCGGCGCAGCATGGCTTCTCCGGCGGCGCGAAGCTCGACAGCCACCTCGCGCCGGTCGTCTCGCCCGCGACGGCGCCGGACCATCCCGCGGTCCTCGAGCCGGTCGACCAGCTCGACGGCCGTGTGGTGGCGCACCAGCAGCCGGCCCGCCAGCGCCCCGACCGTGGCGGGGGCGCTCGCCTGCAGCGCTTTCAACTGGAGCAGCGCCATGTACTGCTGGGGCGCGAGGCCCGCCCGCCGCGCCATCTCCTCGCGCACCTGCAGGAAACGGCGGACGTGATGGCGAAGGCTGGCGAGCGCGACGTAGTCCACGCGGCTTCGTCCGACTCGCATCGTGGCACGATCATATCGCGAGACGATATACCGAGCCAAAGATCCTGGCGCCGCCTCCCGGCCACGGCATCCCGCCGCGTCGGTGCGCCCGCGCAGCGACTACGCTACTGTCGGGGAGGGTCCATGATCGTCCGTCGCTTACGCGCCACGCTGCTCCTGGCTCTCACCCTCGCCAGCGTCCGGCTCGCGGTCGGCCCGGCCGTCGCCACGCCCGAGACGCGGCCGCTCGTGTCCGCGGTCGAGGCGATCGGCATCACGGTCGCCGACATGGACCGCTCCGTCGCGTTCTATCGCGACGTGCTCGGGTTCGAGCCGCTCGACGACCGGCGGAGCGCGGGCGAGGCTTGGGACCGGCTGTACGGAGTGGACGCCGTGCGACTTCGCGTCGTGCGCATGCGGCTCGGCGACGAGCGTATCGAGCTGACGCAGTGGCTGACCCCAGGCGGGCGCCGACTGCCGCCCGACTCGCGGAGCAACGACGCGTGGTTCCAGCACATCGCGATCATCGTGAGCGATATGAACCAGGCGTACCTCTGGCTACAGCGTCACAAGATCGTTCAGATCTCACCGGCACCCCAGCGCCTGCCCGACTGGAATGAGGCGGCCGGTGGCATCCGGGCCTTCTACTTCAAGGATCCCGACGGCCACCCGCTCGAAATACTCCATTTCCCTCCCGACAAGGGCGATCCACGGTGGCGGCGGCCCGCCGCAGGCGTGTTTCTCGGCATCGATCACACCGCGATCGTCGTGCGCGATACGGACGCGAGCGTGCGCCTCTATCACGACCGGCTCGGCCCGCGCGTCGCGGGCACGAGTCACAACTGGGGCCTCGAGCAGGAGCGCCTCAACGACGTCGCGGGCGCGCGGCTCAGGATCACGACGCTGCGCGCCGCCGGCGGCCCGGGAATCGAGCTCCTCGAGTACGTGACGCCGCGCGACGGACGCGGACGCGCGCCCAGCCGACCTGGCTCACTGGCAGACGATCCTCACCGGTGACCTCGGGCGTGCCTCCCCGTTCTTCGGGCTCCGGGGCTCAGCATGGTTTCTCGGCCCGCATCGGGGACCGGCGACGAAGGCGCCATCGTGTTCCGTGATCCAGACGGTCACGCCCTTCAGCTGCGGAGCCGCGGCCGCTAGCAAAGCGCGGGCGCGTGGGGAGAGATCGGCCACCATCCTGGTGGCGCTCACCGCTACCGGGCTACTTCAGCGTGTGCTGGTCCTTGCCCGCCGCCACGCACGCCCGGTAGGGCGCACCGCACAGTCAGTCGAAGCAGGTGTGGTCCTGGTTCGACGTGTAGGAGAAGTCCTGTCCATGTCCGCAGTAGATCTGCGGGATGCTCGCACCGGGCAGCGGCGCGTAGAGATAGAACGAGGGCTTGAGCGCCGGCTGGATCTTGCTTCCACTCGGGGCCGACGGTTTCGCGTTCTTCGCTTCCGCCGAGAAGGCGACCACCTCGTAGCGGTCGAACTTACCGTCTTTGAACCGCGCGGGCAGCCCAAGCGTGAAGCGACCCTTGTTCTTTCCGATCGTGCCCGCCTGGTACGCGATCTTTCCCAGGTGGACGGCCTGCTTCGAGCGCGTGTCGTAGAGCCACCCGTGGAGCTCGGGCCGCTCGGCCGGCAGCTTGAGCCCGACGTACGTGCCGTTGAACGCGTTCGTCGCACGATCGTACGCGATCGTTCCACGCGGGCTGCGATCGCCGGGATCGAACGTGTAGCCGTCGACGATCCACGAACCCTGGAGCTCGGTGATCTGCGCGCGCGCCGGCCCCGCCAACACGAGCACGAGCGCGACGGCGGTCCAGACGATGCTCATGGCGTCGTCCCCTTCCCGTCCGGAACGGCGTCGCTCCGGAGCGCGATGACGCGGTCTCCCACGCGAAGCCGCGCATCCCACGTGATGGCGATCGCGTCCTTGACGCTCTCGTGCGCGGGGCAGCCGGCGGGGTGCACGGCGAGCGCCCGCTCAGCGGCTTCCCGCGAATCGGCCGGCACCGTAACGTCGTAGTGCATAGTGATCGAGACGATGCGGATGGTCTTGCCGACGCCGGTGATGCGACCGTCGGCGGTGGCGGTGTAGCGCGCGCGATCGAACGGGACCTTGCGCCCTGCCAGGGCGCCGGCAAGCGTGCCGTACATTCAGCCGGCGACGCCGGCGACGATATGGTCCAGCGTCGAGGCGACGGGCGGCGCCTCCGCCTTCACGCCGTAGTACTGCTTCAGCGCTCCTTGCATGCCGTAGACGACGGGCTCAGGCACCTCGCCGAGCCAGGCGTGACGCGCGCCGTCGCGATACTCGAGGCGCGTGCGAGAGACGTATTCGAACGGCTCACTCATCGTTGTTCCTCCCCTCGGCTAGACGCCGGCGACCGCGAGCACGCGGCGCATGCGCTCCGCCGCCTGATCGGGATCGCGGAAGAGGTGCGCCTGATCGGCCAGCATGAACAGCTTGGAGAGATGGACGATCGAGCGCGCGCTCTCGAGGCCGCCCACCATGCGGAAGTGATTCTGGTGGCCGTTCAGATAGGCCATGAAAACGACGCCCGTCTTGTAGAAGCGCGTGGGATCACCGAAGAGGTGTCGCGACAGCACGAGCGTCGGAGCCAGAATGCGGTCGAACTCCGCGCGGTCTCCGCGATCGAGGGCGTGCAACGCCGATGATGCCGCCGGCGCGATGACGTCGAAGATGCCGAGCAGCGCGTCGGAGTAGCCCTGGCTGTCACCAGCGATGGTCGTCGGATAGTCGAAGTCG
>JBGOTH010000277.1:0-4981 GCA_041476345.1 Methylomirabilia bacterium | reverse complement strand
GTCATCACGCCGACGCCGGCAGGGGCCAGCGCCGACCAGTGAATACCTATGACGAGCGCCGGGAGTGCCACGATCAGGCCCGCCAGCGGCCCGGCCGCCGCGATGTCGAACAGCGAGTTGCGATTGGTGGCCGGCCCGCGCATCCGGATGACCGCCCCGAACGTGCCGAACAGGAGAGGCGCCGGAAGGAAGTACGGCAGACTGACCGGGACGCCGTAATAGCGCGCGGCGAAATAGTGCCCGAACTCGTGGAACGTGAGCGTGCCGAGCAGCGTCACCGCGAAGGGGACCCCGCTCAGCATCGACCACCACGACCGACTGAGGCGCAGGGCGTCGAACGTCGGCGACCCCACGTACCCGGTGCCCGCCCACAGGACGGAGAGCAGGGTCAGGGCGAAGAGCACGACGTTGACCATCGGGCGCGAGCGGTCCGCGGACGGCGCGCCCGGCCATGCCTGCACGAGCACCCCGCCGCCGTCGGCCCGGATGTAAGGTGTGTAGCCGAAGCGGCTGAAGCGCTCGCGCAAGATCGCGAGCGCGCGCGCGGGCGTCGTGGCGAGCTGGCCGCGGAAGAGATAGACGCCGTTCTTCTCCGCGTTGTCGTGGACGGTCAGGATGTCGTCGACGTTACGGCGTAAGACGTCGCCCATGAGGATCGGATCGTCGGACGGCGGAGCGGCAGGCGTCGGCCGTCCCCGCATCGGCCAGAAGCGCATGATTCAGCCTACCACTGGACCTTGACCGTCCATGACGGTCAATTGACCTTTGGACCTTGACCGTCCATGACGGTCAATTGACCTTGCGTAGATCGTCGCCCTCGGGCGCGAGGCGCGTCACGGCCATGCGCACGGCCGGGAGTCCGCCTTCAAGGTAGATGGCGCCGAGGACCGCCTCCAGCGTGGTCGCGAGGATCGACTCGCGTCCGCGCCCGCCCGTCTGATCCTCGCCGCGCCCCAGCCGCAGCAGCGCCCCGAGGCCGAGGTCCGCCGCCCAGCGCGCGAGGTTCGCGCCGGAGACGATCTCCGCGCGACGGGGCGTGAGCACGCCGACCGGCGCCGCGGTGTCGAGCGCGATCAGGCGCTCCGCCACCACGAGCGCGAGCACCGCGTCGCCGAGGAACGCGAGCGGCTCCTGGTCCGCGGTGGGCACGTGCTCGTTGGCGTAGGAGGCGTGGGTGAGCGCGCGGGTGATGAGATCGGGGTCGCGAAAGCGATGACCGAGGTGCTGCTCGAGGCCCTGGAGGCTCAGCCGCGGTACTTGCGAAAGGCGAGCGTCGCGTTGGTGCCGCCGAACCCGAACGCGTTCGAGATCGCCACCTCGATGTCCCGCTTGCGCGCCTGGTTCGGCACGTAGTCGAGGTCGCAGTCGGGGTCCGGCGTCTCGTAGTTGATGGTCGGCGGCAGGATGCCGTAGTGCAGCGCGAGCGTGGTGGCGATGGCCTCGACGCCGCCCGCGGCGCCCAGGAGGTGACCCGTCATCGACTTGGTCGAGGACACGGGCAGCCGCTTGGCGTACTCACCGAACACGCGCTTGATGGCGATCGTCTCGAACTTGTCGTTGTACGGCGTCGACGTCCCGTGCGCGTTGACGTACCCGACGTCGCCGGGGGCCAGCCGCGCGTCCTTCAGCGCCAGCGCCATGGCGCGGGCCGCGCCGTCGCCCTGGGGATCGGGTGCGGTCATGTGATGGGCGTCGCTCGTCATCCCATAGCCGATGATCTCGGCGTAGATGCGCGCGTCGCGCCGCACGGCGTGCTCGAGGGATTCGATCACGACGATCCCGGCGCCTTCCCCGCACACGAAGCCGTCGCGGCCGGCGTCGAACGGGCGCGAGGCCTTCTGGGGCTCCTCGTTGCGCGTGGACATCGCCTTCATCGCGCAGAAGCCAGCGATGGTGAGGGGCACGATGATCGCTTCCGCCCCGCCCGCGATCATCACGTCGGCGTCGCCGCGCTGGATGATCCGGGACGCGTCGCCGATCGCGTGGTTCCCCGTGGCGCACGCCGTCACCACCGAGGAGTTCGGGCCCTTCGCGCCGAAACGTATCGACACGAGGCCCGCGGCCATGTTGACGATGAGCATCGGGATGACGAAGGGCGACACGCGGTCGTGGCCCTTGCTCTCGCGGACCTTCTCACCTTCGAGGAGCGTGGTGATGCCGCCGATCCCGGAGCCGATGAGGACCCCGAAGCGCTCGGAGTCCACGCGGGCCGGGTCGATCCCGGCGTCGCTCACCGCCATGGCGGAGGCGGCGATCGCGTACAAGAGGTAGGGGTCGAGCCGCCGCGCGTCCTTCCTGTCGACGAACGCGAGGGGGTCGAAGTTCCGGATCTCACCCGCGATGCGGGTCGGGTAGCCGGTGGCGTCGAACTTCGTGATCGGGCCGATACCGGAGCGCCCCTCGATGAGGCTCGCCCACAGCTCCTCGGTCGTGTTGCCGATGGGCGTGAGCGCGCCGAGGCCGGTGACGACGACCCGCCGGGATTCCACCTGGCTCCCCGCTTCCTACGAGTTGTCCTTGATGTACTGGACCGCGTCGCCGACGGTGACGATCTTCTCCGCGTCCTCGTCGGGGATCTGGATGTCGAAATGCTCCTCGAGCGCCATGACGAGCTCGACGGTGTCGAGCGAATCGGCGCCCAGGTCCTCGATGAACTTCGCGGCCGGCGTCACGTCGTCTTCGTCGACGCCGAGCTGCTCGACGATGATTTCCTTCACCTTCTCCTCGACTGATTTCCCCATGAACTCGTCACCTCGGTCGTGGAGTGAGCTTCTCTTTCAAATGTAGAGGCCGCCGTTGACGTGAAAAACCTGGCCGGTGATGTACGTCGCGCCCTCACCGGCGAGGAATCCTACCATCTCGGCCACCTCCCGTGGCGTTCCCACGCGCCCGAGCGGTACCTGCGCGAGCAGGGCCTCGCGCGCGGCGGCGGGAATCGCCGCCGCCATGTCGGTCTCGATCAGGCCCGGCGCCACCGCATTCACCAGGATCCCCCAGTGCGACAACTCTCGCGCGGCGGCCTTCGTGAAGCCGATGAGGCCGGCCTTGGATGCCGAGTAGTTCACCTGCCCTGCGTTGCCCATGACGCCGGCCGCCGACGCCATGTTGACGATACGGCCGCTCTTCTGCCGCACCATCACTTTGGCCGCCGCCCGCGTCATCACGAACGCGCCCCGGAGATTCACTTCCAGCACGCGATCCCAGTCCTCGTCCTTCATACGGAGCAGAAGTCCGTCGCGCGTGATGCCCGCGTTGTTGACGAGGAGGTCGAGGCGGCCGAAGCGCTCGCGCGCCGCCCCCACCACGCGCTCGGCGTCCTCCCGGCGACTGACGTCGCCCGCGACACCGACCACGGCCGCACCCGTCGCTTCCAGCTCTTTCACGGCGGTGGTCAGGCGGTCGGCGTCGCGCGCCGACACTACCACGGCCGCTCCACGCTCGGCCAGCAGCGCGGCGATGGCACCCCCGATGCCGCGGCTGCCGCCCGTGACGACGGCCACCTTGCCCTCGAGAGGGGGTTTGGGGGTCCTGAGTTGCGGGGCCCCCATGTCCAACGGGCGGCCGCTCACGCGGAGGCTCCGACGGCCGCCAGCGCCCTCTCGAGGCCCGCGGTGTCTTCGACGCTGTGGCCGCGCGCGCCCTCGAGAATCCGCCGCAGGAGGCCGCTGAGCACGCGGCCGGGGCCGACCTCGATGAACGTCGTGGCGCCTTCGGCGGCCAGCGTCTTCACGCAGTCGGTCCACCGCACCGGGCTCGCGACCTGCCTGAGGAGGAACGGCTTCACGTCGGCGGCGGTCCGGGTGACGCCGCCGTCGACGTTCCGGACCACGGGGAAGGCAGGGTCGCTCACGGAAATCGCCGCCAGCTCGTCCGCGAGGCGCCCGGCGGCGGGCGCCATCAGCGCGCAGTGAAACGGGGCGCTGACGGGAAGCATCACGCTCTTCTTGCCGGCGAGCCCGACCGCGCGCTCGACCGCGGTGCGATGGCCGGCGACGACGATCTGGCCCGACGAGTTGATGTTCGCGACATCGACCACTTCCCCCTGCGCGGCTTCCGTGCAGAGCGACTGCACCGCGGCGAGATCGAGCCCCATGAGCGCGGCCATCGCGCCCGTCCCGACCGGCACCGCGTCCTGCATGAACTCGCCGCGCTTGCGAACGACGCGCACCGCGTCCCCGAAGCGCAGCGCGCCTGCGACCACCAGCGCGGAGTATTCGCCCAGGCTGTGGCCCGCCGCCAGGCCGGGCGTGAGCCCGCGCTCGGCGCAGGCCCTTGCGGCCGCAACGCTTGCGGTGAGCACGGCAGGCTGGGTGTTCGCGGTGAGCGCGAGATCGGCAGCCGGCCCTTCGAAGGCGAGCTTCGCCAGGTCGAATCCAAGCACGTCGTTGGCTTCCTCGAAGACGGCTTTCGCCGCCGACGACGACTCGTAGAAGCTCCGGCCCATCCCGACCGCCTGCGAGCCCTGGCCGGGAAACAGGAAGGCGACGGTTACCATTGGATCAGCGCGGCGCCCCACGCGAAGCCGCCACCGAAGGCGGCGAGCAGGATCTTGTCGCCCTTCTTCACGCGGCCTGCCGCCACCGCTTCTTCCAGCGCGACGTACACGGAGGCAGCGCCGGTGTTGCCGTAACGGTCGACGTTCACGAAGACCTTCTCCATCGGCATTCCCACGCGCTTGGCCGCAGCCTCGATGATGCGCAGGTTGGCCTGATGCGGGATGAAGAGGTCGATGTCATCTGCGCCGAGGTCGTGCCGCCGCAGGATCGTCTCGACGCAATCCACGAACATGCGCACGGCAACCTTGAACACCTCGCTCCCCTTCATCTTCGCGTAGTGCATGCGCGCGTCGACCGTCTCGCGGGTGGCGGGATTGCGCGAGCCGCCGCCCGGCATGATCAGCAGGTCGGCATACTGGCCGTCGGAATAGAGATCGGCGTCGATGATGCCCGTACCGTCCCCGGACGGCTCCAGCACGGCGGCG
>JBGOTH010000276.1:0-4996 GCA_041476345.1 Methylomirabilia bacterium | reverse complement strand
CCGGACCCCTGGACGACGATTTTGTACGGGAGCCCGTGAGACCGTAAAACAATGGGTATCCCGATCACGCCTTCGTCGCCGACCACGCTCACCTCGATGGACGTTCCGTCTTCGGCCAGAGAGAGGATCGAGACGATCGCGGTCTCGAGAAAGTATGCCAGGGGCATGACGGCACCGGGCTCATACAGCACCTGGCCGGAGCTCAACGTGACGCGCGTGAGATCCGGAAGAAGCCGCGCATATTCCTTGCGCGACAGGCCGGCCAGAATACGGTTACGGACTGACACTATGGATTCGGCGACTCTCGCTGATCGTCCCCCGCCATGACGCGGTCGAAACACCCTCGGTGAACCGAGAGACCCTCCACCGCCGTCGTCTCATCACCGAACTGGATGGGGTGCGCGCAGAGGACACACGTGCCAGCTCGGGGGAGCGAACGGGTGCTCGTCATGATTCGCATTGCGTTCCTCCTCAGGCCTGCCGGAGAATCCCCTCCGCGCGGTCGGGCGCGAAGGAGACTCACCCGGGAGCGATTCGATGTCCGTTAGTTGGCGGTGCGGACCAGAACTTCGACTCGGCCATCGCGCTGTGCGCAGCGCTCGAGGGAGTCATTGCAGTTGGCCCGCTGCGCTGCGAACGCACCCGTCTCGATCCTGTCGGCCGACACACCGGCCTGGATCAGCGCGTCACGAACGGTGGCGATACGGCGCTGGCTCAGCCCCGAATTGTACTGGTTGGCGCCGCGAAGAAGATCCGTGGACCCGTCGATCCCGAGACGCACGGATGGGTTCTGCCGCACATAGGCCGCGATCTCGGAGGGCTGGTTCAGCTCGAAAGACCGAATGTCGGTCCTGTCGTAGTCGAACGTGAAGTCCTTGAGCGACGACCAGCTCGTGCCCGCAACCGCAGGGTTGCCAGCCGGGCCCTGGACTCCGGCGGAGCCCTGCGAGCCCGTCATCCCGGTGGAGCCCTGTGAACCCGTCATCCCGGTGGAACCCTGTGAGCCCGTCATCCCGGTGTAGCCTTGCGAGCCCGTCATTCCGGTGGAACCCTGCGAGCCCGTCATCCCGATGGGACCCTGGGGACCGGCGGGGCCGGTGCAACCGAACGCGAACAGCGCGGCAACCGCAACCAACAGTGAGCGCTTCATAGTTCTTGTCTCCTCTGAAATTAGTCTCGCATCCACACTAAGGTCGGGCCGGAGCGTCGCCTAGTGGACCTTGGTCCACCGCCGCATCACGCGTCCAGCACGCAGACCGCCTCGGGGGTCACCGTCTGCGCGCCAAGCGTCTCGACGCAGAAGAGATGGATCGCATCGTGGTCGTGGAGACGATAGCCGACGCTCAGGTCGCCTCCCACGCTGAGCATGAAATCGCCGCCGCGCGTGGAGAACAGCGCGCCGGTCTCGTGGACGACCAGCGAGCGGTGCACCGCCGCGACGACATCCCGCAGCTGCCGCGCCGCCGGATACCCGTGGTCGCCCTCCGCCTGGAGGTAGGCGAAGTAACGCGGCGATGACAGCACGAGCTCGTAGGGCCCAGCGATCCCCCGCAGATCGAGCGTCTCGACCGCTTTCAGGACGTCCGCGATCATGCGGCCGGGCACCGACCAGTCACCCGCCCGGACGTGCGGGGAGCCCGGGGACGTGAGGAATCCCCCTCCTCCCGGCTCGCCATAGAGCACGAGACGGTCTTCGGCGAGGGCGACCTCGCGCCCCGCCTCCTCCGCGGGCCGCGTGTCGAGGCCGGGCGCGCCGCGCTCGAACACCTCGATTGACGACCACGGCCAGCTGAACTCCGCGCGAATCTCCGAGAGCAGGACGACCTCGGGACGGCACACGGTGGCCTTGCCCTCGAGCGTCTGGCACGGCGTCATCGTCCCGAGACGTGACGCGACCAAGTGGTCCCAGCCGTGCGGCCCGTCGAACGTCGAAACGCGCCGTGCGGTCAGCGCGTGACGCGCGGCCTGGGTGACGGCCTCGTCGATGGCGTGCCAGGCACGCGCGGAGACCGGAGCGGCGTCGCGGCGCAGCGTATCCATCAGGAGCCTCCGCGCATCGAGCCGACGGTGGCGCTGCGGCGTCCGTTCTCTGCGCCACGCTGTTCGCCTTCCGCACGTTCGCGCCTGACGATCGAACCCTCCGTGAAGAGATACTCCCGGAGGTTCTTGTCGAAGACGGGATCGCGCCGGCGGATCCACTCGAGCACCATCGCCGCGTGCTCCTTTTCCTCCTCGCGGTTGTGGCGCAGGATCGCGCGCAGATCCTCGTCGTCGGTGGCGTCCATGCGCTGCTGGTACCAGTCGACCGCTTCCAGCTCCTCCATCAGGCTCGCGATGGCCCGATGCATGTCACGCGTGGGGACGGTCAGGTGCTCTTCGGCCTCATGCATCGTCATTGGCTCTCCTCGGCAAACTTCGTGGCAACCTTCTGAAGGCGACTCAAGGAACTGACCGTCCGGCGCTTGACGTTTTCCGAAACGACGAGCGCGCCGAGTTATGGCGCGCTCGTTGCGGCGATGAGCCGCGCGCTCGGAGCGCTGAGTCGCGAGATCGCGACGGCTGCCTTCATCTCCCTGGGGTACCGGCCGCGCCAGCCGCTCCGGCAGCTCCGGTGGTTCCAGTCTGCCCGGTGTTCCCGGTCGCTCCGGTGTTCCCGGTGTTCCCGGTGTTCCCAGTGTTCCCGGTTGCTCCCGTTTCCCCAGTGGCTCCGGTCCCTCCAGTCGCGCCGGTCGCGCCGGTCGGTCCCGTTGCCGGAGACGCAGCGGGCGCACCAGGTGCACCAGCCGCACCCGGCGCACCCGGCGCGCCCTGGTTGCAAGCGCTGAAAACGAGGGTGGAAGCAGAGACGGCGACACCCACCCACACAACGACGTTCTTTCTCATCTTGATTCCCTTCCCTTTCGGAACATCTCGAATTGTGACGTCTCTCCGTGTTGGAGAGACCGCTGTCGTGACTCTAGGGTCGGGCCGGAGCGTCGCCTAGTGGACCTTCGCCCAATGACTTACGGGGAGACGTCCCAGCGAAAATCTGTCCGCCGCAACCCCTGCGCCGCGATGGTCACTGTCTGGGTCAACATTTTCGCGTCAGATGTGGCTCGGACCGTGTACGTCCCCGGGGCCAGCTTGACCAGAAGAATTGGCCCGTCCATCGTGGTGTCGAGCACACGCTCCTTCCCGGCCGACTCGATCACGACCTGCACGTTCGCCAGGTAGTCGCCGGATTTATCGGCGGCGACGATCTTGAGGTTGTAATCACGTTCCTTGTCGAGGAGGTCTTGTCGCTCGTCCTCGCCCGCGCCGCCGGACGTGTGCGGCACGTCGGCGGCTCGAGCCTGCATGTTGAAGGTGAGAAGCAGGACCGCCGCCGTCACCAACATCGGGATGCACCTGTTCATCGCGTAGCCTCCCCGCGGCCGCGCACGAAGTGGACGATCAAGGAGATGACCGCGAGGATGACGAGAAGATGGATCAGGCCACCTGCGATGTGTAGGGCACCCCATCCGAGCAGCCATGCCACCACCAAGACGACGAATAGGATCATAAACATGAGGACCTCCTGTTCATCCTCACCCTACTCGGCCTCGCGCGACCCGCCTATTGGACCAAGGTCTACACGACATGTAGTCGATCAGCCCGAGCCTCGCCGAACACGTCCGCCTTTACGGAGAGAAACAGCCGGAAAGAAGGGTCTGGATATAATCCATAGGTGCTAGATTCTTATCGACGATGCTATACGAGACCTTCATGCGGTCTCTCGGGGTGGGGCTGCTCGTTCTGCTCATTGAGCTGCTGATGTGGCTGGTCGTTCGATAACGGTGCCCCACGTGCAGGGCTATGCCGGAGTGCTCAGCCGGCATGGGATAGTCGCGGCATGATGATCGCGTCCCTCAGTGAGTCTGGCCCTACCCTGATCAGACGCGGCTGACGGAGAGCACGAGACCACGCAGGCCGGTCCGGTAGGGTTTCGCGGTTTCGCCAATTGCCTCCGCGATCGCCTGGAATTGATCTCCCCGGAAGCTCCCAGGGACGAGAATAATTCCCGCATGCTCACTGTTGGTCGCGACTGCTTCGTGAGCCAGTTCGATAAAATCGACGACGTTTGCGGTAACGATCGCCCGACTCTCGCGTGCTGCGTAAGCCAGTTGCGCCCGGTCGTCCAACTGGACATTACCGACCCCCTGGGCCGAGGTCGCGTCGATGCCGTGCCGTCGAAGAAGTGCAGCAATGGCGGGAGACAGATCTTCATCGAGATAAACCTTCACCGAGTGAAATGCGCCAGCCCCGGGTACTGTCTTTCGACGCTCTCAAGCGTCAATGCAGCGTTCCCATCGATCTTGGCCTGGACTTCGTCACGATAGCGCGCGTAATACATCAGCGCCGCGGTCACTTGAGCTTGTGACAGCTGCGGGAAGGCTTTTCGCATCCTGGCGGAATTCCGGTCTTTACTGAAGTCACGCACGACTTCCCATACACCCAAGCCAGTCCCACCAATTTTTGCCGTCCGCCCGCTCGGTTCATCAGCGAAGTAAATGCCCGGGCATCGCCGCATTCGTAGCGCCTCGTCGAGAAGTTCCTGAGCCACGTCTGCGACCGATCGGCGCGTGCGCACAGCCATCGTCTCGAGGTCCTTACGCAACGACTGGCGCAGTCGCATGGTCGTCGATACCCTCGCCTCCTGACCGCCGGGCTTGCCCGCCTTGCGCCCTATGGCAACTCGACTTCGAGAGGCGGTCCTAGGGCCACGACCTGAATTGGGGCGATTCATAGCCGCCATCCTACGGTGAGGCTATGTGATTACAAGAGCATACATGGAAAACAAAACTCGAAAGGGTCGCCAAACTCGACAGGGTGCCCACGGCAGGATTACGATGAACCCGCACGACACGGAGGAACGTCCCGATGGCCATCATCGATTCCCAAGTCCACGTCTACGAGGCAAACACACCGAAACGGCCCTGGCACAGTGTCCCGAATTGGCCCGATCACGTCACGGGTG
>JBGOTH010000275.1:0-4997 GCA_041476345.1 Methylomirabilia bacterium | reverse complement strand
TACGCGGCTCAGGGTGACGGCCTCATCTGCCCTGTGATGCTGAGTCCCGCCCGGACGAGCGCGCCGAGACTACTGCCGGTCGACGTAGATCGCCGCCCGGTGAGTGGCCGGCGGAAACGCGCAGACGATATTGCGCGCCGGATCGAACGTCAGCGCCCGGCGGCCAGCTCGGCCACGAGGCGCTCGACGTTCGCGATGATGCGGTCGCGCGCCGTTTCGTATCCATCGCCGATGTTGGGCACGTCCCACTGATCGACGACCACGCCGGCCTTCGGCGTGACGTCGCAGCCGAAGCTGACCACGCGGCTCGCGGTCGCGAGGTCGTAGAGCGTGACCGGACGCGGTCGTGCGGGCGCCGGCGCGAGCCCGTCGCCCGCGAGCCCCTTCACCGCCCTCGGCGTCAGCTCGGCGTCCGGCTCCGTGCCCGCGGCTGCCGCGTCGATCTGGAGGCCGCGCGCGGCGGCGAGTCGACGGAAATGCGCCGCGCCGACCACGCTCTTGGCGGCGCCGTGCAGGCACACGAACAGCACGAGCGGCCGCTTCACGGCGGGCGCCTCCGTCCCGCAGTACGTGTAGAGCGCGTCGTACATCGGGAACTGGCGCGCCATGTTGTCGAAGTCGTCGCGGCTCGACGCCTGGAAGCCGGTCGCCGCCGCGTAGAGCCCGGCGGATTCGGGCGTGAGCCCGCGGGCGTCGGTGTCGGCGCCGCGGACGATCGGGGCCAGCTTCGCGAGCACGGGATCACCGAGCTCGTAACGGTCGACGAACGCGTCGAACGAGCACTGCGCGCCGTGATGGCCGAGCTCGACGTTGGGGACGTCGTAGGCAATCGCACCTTCGCGCTTCGCGGCGGAGAGCACCTCCGACGACGGCACGAACAGGAACTCCGGCTTCGGGTCGATGAATCGGGCGATCAGCCACGGACAGGCGATGCGGTCGACACGCGCACGTTCACGAGTGATCCATTTCATGGGGCTCTCTCCTATCGGAGCGACACGATGATGAGGCCCGCCGCGGCGCCGGCCGCGATGAGCACGGGTTCGGGGATCTTGAAGCGCAGCGACGCGCCCAGGGCGGCGAGTCCGATGATGAGCGTCGGCACGTCGATGATGGCGCGGCGCGCGAGCACGAAGCAGGCGCCCGCGATCGCGCCCGACGCCGCCGCCGTCACGCCGCCCACGAAAGCCTTGACCTTCGGGTTACCGCTGATGCGATCGAAGAACGGGAACGGGATGACGACGAACAAGTAGACGGGCAGGAACACGCCGACCGCCGCCGCCACCGCACCGGGAACGCTCGCCACGAGGTAGCCGATGAACGCGACGGTGATGACGATGGGCCCGGGCGTCAGCATGGCGACGGCCACCGCGTCGACGAACTGCTTGTCGTTCAGCCAGCCGTACTGCTGGACCACGCCGCCGTAGAGGAACGGCACGATCGCGAGGCCGCTCCCGAACACGAACGCGCCCGCCTTCGCGAAGAACAGGAATATCTGGCCGAGCAGCTCGGGGGTCGCCGCCGCCGCGAAGCATACCGGCGCGGAGCGCTTGAGCCACGCGGGCGGCGACTGCACGACGATCGCGATCACGCCGGACAGCAGGAAGAGCCAGAGGATCTCGGACTCCGTCCACGCCGTGACCACGGCCATCACTACGAAGATGGCCCACTGCACCTTGTCTCTGGCCATGGTCAGCTTCGCGAGCTTGTAGGCGGCCAGCGTGATGATGCCGATGACGGCCGCGCCCACGCCGTAGAACGCCGCCTGCATCCACGAGAGCCCGCCGAAGCGGACGTAGAGCCAGCTGATCGCCACCGTCATGACGAACGACGGCAGGATGAACGCGAGCGACACGAGCGTGGCGCCGGCCACCCGGGAATGCACGTAGCCGAGGCAGATCGCGAGCTGCGCGGCGAGCGGACCCGGCGCGAGCTGCGAGAGGGCCAGCGACTTCATGTACTCCTCTTTCGTGAACCACTGCCGGCGCTCGACGAGATCGCGCTGCATGTAGCCGACGAGCGCCACCGGCCCACCGAACCCGAGGCTCCCGAGATAGAGGAAGTACTTCAGCAGCGCCGCCGTCGTCGGCCGTGCCATCAGCGTCGGCTCAGTCCTTCCTCGACGTCGTCACGTAGAGCCCCTCGAACATCGCGAGGCCCTGCTCGAGGACCCGGTGATCGTCCGGCGACGCCGCCAGGAGCGCGCGGATCGCCACGTCGATCCCCCGCGCTTCCTCGTGCGGGTACTTGCCGTCGCGCAGGTCGGCCTCGTGCACGATCTCCGCGAGGCGCGCCAGGCGGCGGTCGCGCAGGCGGGCGCGCTTCACCAGCGTCTCGAACGTGCAGTCCTCGCCCTGGTGCGTCAGCTCCACGTTCGGCGCGTCGTAGGGAATGGCGTCGCGGGGGAAAGCGGCCGGAGCCGCGAAGACGAACGTGGCCGCGGGGTCGATGAAGCGCTTGATGAGCCACGCGGACGCGATGCGGTCCACGTGCGGACGGGGACGGGTGACCCACTGGCGGCCGCGGAGCTTGCTCAG
Source organism: Methylomirabilia bacterium (assembly GCA_041476345.1). Lineage (GTDB taxonomy): Bacteria > Methylomirabilota > Methylomirabilia > Rokubacteriales > CSP1-6 > VGLJ01. The sequence goes on along the minus strand of JBGOTH010000275.1, from coordinate 2,463 downwards.
GTCGAGCGTGGGCTTCTCCTCGCGCCGGGCCGATTCCGGACGCCGGGTACGCATGGCGATCGCCTCCTCGAGACGCCGCACCTCGGCGCCGCCGGGCGCGCCGAAGAAATCGATGTCGCGAATCCGTTGATGGTCTTTGGCGAGCCGGACCAGCTCGGCGTGCACGCGGGCGCTCTTCGCCGCCGATTTCTTGTCGAGGCTCTGCATCAGCTTGCGGGAGCGGGCCGCGAGCTGGCGATAGTCCTGATCGCGCGGTTCGTGGAACAGCCGAAGGATGTCGGCCTCGGTCATGTTCTCGATCTGCTGGACACGGACGAGCGTCGCGTCCCCGCCCTCGCGCTGGACTTCCTGCGCGAGCCACTGGAAGTCCTCGTAGCGCTCCGGCGCGTCCGGCAGCAGGTAGGCGGAGCGCTTGAGGGCGACGGCGCCGAGCGACTTGAGCCGCCGCCACACGCGCACGCGCAGGCTCGACGGCGTGGGCGGGACCCCGACCAGGAGAAGGAGAAGCGGCCCGTTCATGTTTCGTGATGAAACAATAGTTTCATGTTAGTGTCAAGGGCGTCGTGCGCAACCTCATGGCCGTGTCGGTGGCGATGTTCCTGCTCGCGCTCGGCGAGAATCTCTGGAAACGCTTCCTCCCGAAGCATCTCGAGGCGCTCGGGGCGCCGGTGACCGCGATCGGCTTCTTCGGGACCTGCGAGGACTTCCTCGACGGCGTCTCCCAGTACCCGGGGGGATGGATCGGCGATCGCTACGGACGCCGCCGCGCCCTCCTGTTCTTCGTGATGCTGGCGGCGATCGGTTACGGACTGTACTGGTGGGCGCCCACGTGGCCCTTCATCTTCGTCGGGCTCGTCTTCGTGATGGCGTGGTCGAGCATGGCGAGTCCGACGCTCTTCGCCGTCGTCGGCGACGCGCTCCCGAAGGAGCAGCGGGCCCTGGGGTTCACCGTGCAATCGATCCTGCGGCGGATCCCGATCGCCGTGGCGCCGATGCTCGGCGGCCTCGCGATCGCGGCGTACGGAGTGATCGACGGCATCCGTCTCGGCCTCGCGCTCACCATCGCGCTCGCCGCGGTCACGCTGGTGGCGGTCCGGCGTGTCGACATTCCGACCGCGCGCGACGACGTCCCGACGAACATCGTCGCGGTATGGCGCTCGCTCCCGACTCCGCTCCGCTGGCTCCTCACCTCGGACGTCTTCATCCGGACGTGCGACGGGCTCGTCGACGTCTTTCTCGTGCTCTACGCCGTCAACATCGTCGGGATCAGCGCGCCGGCCTACGGGGCGCTCATTGCCGTCCAGGCGACGACGGCGATCGTCAGTTACGTCCCCGGCGCTCGACTGGCCGACCGCGTCGGGCGCAAACCGTTCGTCATCGCCACGTTCGTCGCCTTCGCGGCCTTCCCCGTCGCCGTCGTCCTCGCCCACGACTTCGCCACCCTGGTCGCGGCCTTCGTGGTGGGCGGCCTGCGCGAGGTCGGCGAGCCGGCCCGCAAGGCGATGATCGTCGATCTCGTGCGGCCGTCGCTGCGCGCCCGCTCGATCGGGCTCTACTACCTCGTCCGGAGCGTGACGATCGCGCCCGCGGCCTTCATCGGTGGCGTCTTGTGGAACGTCACCCCCGCCCTTCCGTTCTGGATGGCGGGAGGCATCGGCCTCGCCGGCGTGGTGGTCTTCGCCGCGACGGTCGAGGAACGCTATGCGAGCTGAGACGAAACGACCGCTCCTGTCCCGCCGCGGCGTGCTCACCGCGACCGTCGGCTCAGTCCTGATGTCGCTCCTGGGCAAAAAGCATGCAGCCGCCGCACGCGCTCCCCTCGAGCGCTGGAACTTCGAGACCGGCGGCATCGAGCGCTGGAATGTCGTCAGCGGCCAGTGGAGCGTCGAAGAGATGAGCGACGCCCCGAGCGGCACGCGCGTGCTCGTTCAGCGCGCCGTGAAGAACGAGTACAACGTGATCGTCGCACCGTCGGGGCCGTATGCGGACGTCGACGTGTCGGTGAGGTTCAAGCCGATCTCGGGGCGCGAGGATGCGTCCGGCGGCCTCGTCTTCCGATTCTCCGACGGCACGTATTACGTGATCCGCGCGAACGCGCTCGAAGACAACGTCCGCTTCTACTCCTACGACAAGGGGCGCCGGCAGCTCGCGACGGCCCGCGTCACGCCGCCATCGCTCGGCCGGTGGCACGCGATCAGAGTCGTCGCCGTCGGGAGTCGGATTCAAGGATGGCTCGACGGTCGCCTGCTCCTCGACCAGCGTGACGAGCGCTTCCGCGCCGGACGGGTCGGCGTGTGGACGAAGGCCGATTCGATCACGGCGTTCGACGACCTCACGATTCGGGTACCCTCCCCGGCATGACACCCATGGCCGTGGCGCGATCGCTCGGGCTCTTCTTCGTCGCTGGTCTCTGCGAGATCGGCGGCGGTTATCTCATGTGGCAGTGGTGGCGTAGCGGAGCGG
>JBGOTH010000274.1:0-5000 GCA_041476345.1 Methylomirabilia bacterium | reverse complement strand
TTGAAGCCGACGTACGTGCCCGAGCTGATCCCCATCAGCGTGACAACGGTGGCGTCGAACTCGGGCATCGCGAGCGTCTCCCAAACCGAGCGCACGAAGACGACGATGAGGATGGCCGTCCACGCGACGATCTGGAAGCGGTGAAGGCTCACCCCGCTCTCGTCGCTCAGCAGGTCGGTGATGACGCCTGCCGACGGTTGCGAGGCCAGGGCGGCCTTGAGCCGGGTCTCGGTCGCCTTAGCCTGATCGGACTGAGCGGTGACCGTCGCGCGCTCGACCTGCTTGTCGGTCCGGAGCTTGATGAGCGGTCCGGCGTCCGCGGCCGCGAGATTCGGCTGAGCGAGGCGGCGGTCCAGATCTTCGATCTCGGTGGCGAGCGTCGTCCGCCTCGCCTCGAGCTGGGCCTGCTGCACCCCCAGCGCCTCGAGCTGCGTGCGCGCCTCCTGCCGGCGCGTCGACTCCACCGTGACGCTGCTGAGCGCGGTGGCGGCGCTGATACCCATCAGGGCGAGGAGTGACGGCTTCACCGTGTTCGGATTGCCCGTCATGACCCAGATGAGGATGAACGCCGCGAAGACGAAGAAGAACCAGACCGCCATCTGCGTGCGGCCCAGGCTGACCGGCTTGCGGGAATTGGGGACTGTCGCCGTCGCCTCGGGCTCGGGCCCGGCGTCGCGCACGATGTTGCTCGAATGCGCGACGCGGAGGAAGACCAACGCGAAGACCAGGAAGATGACGGCGCAGACGACGAACCAGGTCCACGGCAGCACGATGAAGACGAAGTTCGACGGCTCCGCCTGGATGACGCGGCCGTCCGCGTGGGCGGCGCTCACCGAGACTTTCCGCCACGACCACGTCGGGCGGCCGAGAACGGCGGTCCAGACGTCCTTCGAATCGGCGTAGGCGAGCATGAACTGGAGCGTGTCCGACCGCGCCTGCGGCCCCGACGTGATGTCCTTGAACACACGGCCGTCGATGACCAGCACGAACTTCTTCGTCTGGTTGTCCTTGACGGCGTACCACTTCTCAAGGTTCTCGACATTCAACTCGATGATGTCGCCGAGCCCGGCACGATCGGTGGCGCCCTGGTCGTCGCCCTTCAGCCGCACGCGCTGCACCGTGAACACCTTCAGCGCCGGTTCCGGGGCGGCGGGCCGAGCCGCCGCCGCAGCCTGCTCGTGCTGTTGCTGCTGTTGCTGCTGCGCCTCGGCGCCGGTGAGCGCCGCGAGGAGGAGGGCGAGGACGGCGAGGGTCTTCATGGCGTGACCGGCGGCACCGGGCAGGCGCGATCGACGAGCGCCGCGTCGATCGCGGCGGGTCGGGGCGTCCACCCGGCGTCGATGGCCTTCATCGCGTCGCCGAATTCGGCGGACGTCATCACCAGGAAATAGCCCACCCGCCGCAGCAGCTCGACCTCGGCGTCGGCGAGCTGGAACGACGTGGGCAACTCCTCGAGGCACCGGCGGAGGCGGTCGCGCTCCGGGGAACCGTGGAAGCCGTCGAACGAGACCTCGATGGGGTGGAAGTCGACGCGCACCGGTGCCGGCAGCTTCGTGCCGTGGCATTCGTCCAAGCGCCGCTGGCACACCGCGTAGTTCTGGAACGACTCGCGCATCCTGTCGAAATAGTCGGCGACGAGTTGGACGCTGTCGAACGAGTAGTTGTCCATCGGTCCCGTCGTGACGAAGCCCAGGACGGACAGCAGCCCCGGCGCGGACCGGTGCTCGTCCCAGGTCGTGCGGTGCTTTGTCTTGGCGTTGGCGGTGATCACGACGACACGCTGCACGGCGCCCTGGTTGATCTTCTGCGTGAGGCTCCAGCCGCTGTCGCCGCTGGTGAACGCCACGTACGGGCCGCGGAGACCGATGTTGTCGGCAAGACCGCCGTCCAGGAGGTGGACGAACGGCCGCTCGGCCTTCTCGTCCTGATAGGAGGCCAAATCCCGTCCGCGCACGCGCCGACGCGCGGGGTTCCCGTCCGATTTGGCGTTCTTGAGCCACAGCGGCTCGCGATAGCCGCAGCCCTCGCCGGCGTAGTTCGTCACGGTGAGCGGGCTCAGCAGGCCTGGGAAGGCCGAGGAGGCGGCCACGCCCGTGGCGATCTTCACCGAGGCGAGGTCGGAGCACAGCAAGTCGAACTGGTCCTGGGTGAACTCGAAGCGCTGGCCGAGCGATATGTCGGTGGCGTTCAGGATGACGTACGGCTTGCGCCCCATGAGATCGCGAAAGGTTTTGCCCTCGAAGATCGTCTCGTCGTACAGCTCGGCGGCCAGGTTGATGCGGTCGAAGTCCGGCGACAGCAGGCGGAACCATGTCCACGGCGCGAGGGCGCGGCCGATGAGGCGGTTCTGGAACTGGATCTTGTCGTGTAGAAACGTCTCGCGGCCCACGTCCGTGAACATGGCGTCGCGGAACAGCGCGTAGTACGCCGCGGTGAAGCTGCCGCCCGACACGGACGAGATCACGTCCACGTCATCGAGCAGTGCCCGGCCGCCTGTGTAGCGGGCGTCCCGAAGCGCCTCCAGCACGCCGTAGGAGAACGCGGCCGCGCGCGTGCCACCGCCTGAGAAGGCGAGGACCACGAACAGGTCGTCGCCGTTGCCGTCCTTCGAGAGCGTGTCGTAGCGATACCCGCCGGTGCCGTCGAACGTCCCGAGCTTCTGGTTCACGGGCCCCGCGCAACCGGCGACGAGCAGGGCGAGGACAAGGGCGCCGAGCATGCGCATGTCTACACCTTCGCGAAGACGACGTGGAGCGGGTCGAGGATGCTCGTGTTCCTCACCGTCGCGCCCTTGAAAGGCGGCGTCACGTCGGTGCCACTCAGGCGGAAGGTGTGCAGGCCGTCCTCGACGATGAGCGTGCGGTACCCCCCATCTGCGTCCCGGTTGGCGCCCTGACTCTTGTCGTCGACGAACACCTCGCGAGATTCGGAGAATTCCACGATGACCCATCCCATCGCTGCCCCCCGTGAACCCTATATGTGCCTCTCTGGCGGCTACGCTACGTCATCGGCGATCGCCCCGCAACCCCGTCGTACCCTTTAGTACTTTGCGGGAGCGCCGGGCCGATCGAGATCTCGGACGACCTGCTGTCGCGGGCGAAGCAGCTCTGCCGGCGCGAGGGCAAGACGCTGCGCGCGATGGTCGAAGAGGGCCTGAGGCAGGTGTTGAAGCGCGGGACCACGCACCGTTAGCGGCGCCTGGGAAACTGACCCGGCCTCCGGCCCTCACCCGGCGCCCCCGCGAACGCCTGCGCGAGCCGCATCCACTCCTCGGCCGCCGATCCCGTGACCACGAGGTCGGTGTCAGCGAGGTGGCGACGCTGGGTGACCACGCGGCAGAAGTCACGTGCCGGGCCCGTGATGCGATTTGGCGCATCCACCTCTCCATACACCCACGCGGCGCCCGACGGCGCCGTCAACTCCACGCGCACCGGCCGCGGGTCGGGCGTCTGCCCGCGGTTGACGTAGGAGAAGTCGCGTGTCCTCACGCCGAGGAACACTACGTGCCGGAGCCGGTCGGTATCGGGGCGCGCGATACCGACCACGTCGACAACATCGAGCCCGTGCGACCACGTTTCCATGAGCCGCGCCGTCAGGAACGAGGTAGCGCTCATGGCCGGTCCGTACCACGGAATCCGCGCCTTCGGATCGACCCCGCGGCCGGCCTCGGCGAGCGCCGCGTTCGCCCCTCGCCACCAGGCCAGCAGCGCGGGCGAAGTCATGGCGCGCCCGCGGTCGAGGTAGCGCCGTGCATAACCGTCGGCCTCGCGGGCGCGGGCAGCTTCGGCACGGAAGGCCTCGGCGTCGGTGATGGCCAGGGTCGCGGTCTCGTCGAAGTGAGCGAGATGCGAGACCTGGTCGCGCACGCTCCATTCCGGGGCGTGGGTCGCCAGGTCCCACTGGGCCTCCCCGATGCGCGCGAGCACGACGTCGAGCGCGCGCTGCTCGTCGGCGAGATCGTCCAGCAGTTCCTCGAGCGTCGTCGCCGTGGGCATCGCGACGCCTCAGCGGAGCGCCGTCTCCGGCGTGCCGTCCTTCCACGGCAGGGCGACGGCGTACGGCCGGACCAGGCAGTCGTCGGGAAGACACTCGATCGGCGCGAAGTCGCGGTGAGCGATGTACTCCGGCCGCTTGAAGCGGCGGATGTGGTTGGAGACCGCGCAGAGGCTCAGGTACACGCTCACCCGGTTCCACGGCGACAGGTTCGAGGTCGAAGCGTGGACCAGGCAGGAGTGGAACATGATCATCGAGCCGGCCGGGCCCTTGGGCGCCACCAGGCCTCCGCGCGCGATGAGCTTGGCGATCGTCTCATGCTCGATCGTCCACAGGGGATAGCTGGTGGTCGAGGTGTCGTGGCCGGCGTCGAGCACGCCCAGCTTGTGGCTGCCGGGGATGAACATCAGCGGGCCGTTGAACTCGTTCACCTCGTCCAGGAAGATGGCCACGTTCATCGCCCGCGCCTCGGGCATCTGGTCGTCGTTGAACCAGGTGCCGAAATCCTGATGCCATTGCCAGACGTCGCCGTCGAAGGCCATCTTCCCGTTGATCTTGAACTGGTGCATGTACACGGGCTCGCCGAAGACCTGGACGACCGGCTCGATCATCCGCGGGTGACGGGCCAGCCGCGCGAAGGGCGCGCTGTACATGTGGGCCGCGAAGTTGGTCCGCACGGCGTCGCTGCCCTTTTCCCGGACGTTCTCGGGTCGGCGCTGGGCATAGAGGCTCGGCACTTCGTCCGTCAGGACCCCGATCTCCTCCAATGAGAATTGGCGTGGAAAGAACAGGTACCCGTCCCGATCGAACTGCTCCAGCTGGGCCGAGGTGAGTCTCATATCGAAGTGGCGAAGCGCTCCAGGTGATGATCGGCGTCGCCGAACGCCTGCGCGATCGTCGTCAGCCGCCGGAACGTGTGGCTGATCTTCAGCTCTTCGGTCATCCCCATCCCGCCGTGCAGCTGCACCGCTTCCTGGCTCACGTGCCGGCACGCGTCAGCAATCTTG
>JBGOTH010000273.1:0-5001 GCA_041476345.1 Methylomirabilia bacterium | reverse complement strand
TCCTCTTGCCGCCGCGTCGGTCGCAGCGGCGCTTCCCGCGGGCAGTGAAGATCAAGATGAGTAACTACCCTCTCAAGCGGTCGCGGCCCACGAGACGTCGTGTTAAGTAAACGGCATTGAGGCTAGGGGAGGCTAGGCGGAGGCTAGGCGGCGACCATCGGGCGGCGCGCAATGCCGCGAATCGGCAGCTCCTCCCGGCGCAGATCGAGGTCGACCGGATCCACCCGCGTGCCGTTCATGTCCTCCAGCACGCGCACGATCGGCTGGTGCATCGCGCCGGAATGCACTTTCGCCACGACCGCGAGGTGCTGGCGCCACCGTCCGTCGAGGATCTCGACCTGCGTCCCCAGCGGGTAGGGCGGAAGCACCGTGAGAAAGACTTCGACCATCTCGCGATTCAGGTGTGTGCCGGCGGCGTCCCGCATCGTCTGCCAGACGACGTCCGCGGGCATCCGCCCCCGGTAGGGCCGGTCCGACGAGCACGCGTCGTGGAAGTCGGCGATGGCCGCGATCTCCCCGAGGGGCGTGATGCGTCCCGGCAAGTGCATCTCGGCGCCTTTGACCACGCGATTGCTGCCGGTGAGCCCGCGCGGGTACCCGGTGCCGTCCTGCCGCTCGTGGTGCTGGTACGCGACGTGCGCGGCCACGAGCCCGGCGCGCAGGCTGTCGCGCGCGAAGAGATACCCGAGGATCGTGTGGTCCTTGACGCGACGGAATTCCTCTTCGCTGAGGTGCCCCGGTTTGTCGAGGATGTCGCTGTCGACGAAGATGCTGCCGATGTCGTGCAGGACGCAGCCCACCGCGAGCTGGTTCAGCATCTTCTTGTCGTAGCCGACGAGGCGGCCGATCATCGTGGCCGTCACCGCGACATCCAGGGAGTGGTGGTACGTGTAGGTGCTGTGCGTCCTCAGGGATCCGAGCCCGGTCAGCACCGCGCGGTCGAGCACCTCGCCCACCACGTGATCGACGTTCCCGGTCAGGCGCTCGATCACGGCGTTGTCGTGGAACGCTTGCTGGAAGCGCCGGTCCTCCAGGGTGACCCGGACCTCCTCCACCGACAGGGTGCGCAGCTTTTCGGTCTCGCGCAGCGTCATCGCGAACGTGTCCTGGATGGCCGTCGTCGTCGCCAGCCGGGTCGCTTCGGAGAGGCTGTCCTCGTATGGGATGTCGCGGGTGTCTTCGTCGTCGATCCAGACGGCGCAGTAGCCGAGCTCCTGGAGCCGCTCGATGTACTCGACGCTCAGCATTTGCCCGGGACCGAGCAGGGTGAGGCCTTTCCGGTTCCGGAGCCCCACGCCGAGCAACATGCCGGGTCGCACGTCGTCCAGGGACATGAGGATCATGCCCCTGAATCGGCCCCGGGGCCGCGCGACATGAGCGCCCCTGAATCTTGACGGCCCCTGGCCCTCGATGTTTGAAAAATACGGGTTTCCCCCGATTGCGCGCCGGGTCGCCCCCGGCGATGATCCGTCCGTGGCGCCGCACACGCTACCGGTGTCACCGGGGAGTGGTGCGTGACCGGAACGCCTGGAGCCAGAGATCAGAGAGAGGAGGCACTGCACGAGTTGAGCAGCCTGCTCGCGGCGACGCTGATGCGCACCGAGACGCTCCTGGCCGAGGCCAGGGACGCGGATGCGGGCGCGCGCATTCAGACGCTCGAATCGGTCCGAAGCTCGGTGGTGCGTGCCCGCGACTTGCTGAGACGTCTCCAGGGCGCCGTGGCGCCGGCCGCGCCGCGCGACCCGAGCGGAGCACGCTTACGCGTCCTCGTCATCGACGATGATCCGCTGATCCTCGACACGATGGCGGGCCTGCTCCGGTCGGCGGGCCACGAGGTCGAAACGGCGGCCAGCGGAGAGGACGGCGTGGCGGTGTATCGCCGCCAGCCGTTCGACTGCGTGATCACCGACGCGCGGATGCAGGGCATCGGCGGACTCATCGTGTGCCGCGCGATCAAGGACGAGGACCCCAGTGCGTACGTCGTGCTCCTCACCGGCGTCGAGCACGACCCCGAAGAGCTGCGGGCCGCCGGGGTGGACCGTGTCCTGGCGAAGCCCGCACGGCGCGCCCTCATCCTCGAAGCCGTGCGGAGGACCGCATCGTAAAGGCGGCCGTCCTCGTCATCGACGACAACCGCGAGTACTGCGAGGCGCTCTGCGAGGAGCTCCGCCGCCGCGGGTATGCCGCGCGGGCCGCCGCCAGCGGGGCGGCCGGCCTCGCGAGCGTCCGCGAATCGACGCCGCGCGTGATCGTGCTCGATCTCCATCTCACCGACATGCCGGGGATGGAGGTCCTCGGGGAGCTCCGGCGCATCGCGCCGGCGACGGACGTCGTCATTGCCACGGCGTTTCCCGAGCTCTCGTCCGCGCTCGGCGCGATCAAGCAGAAGGCCCTTGACTACCTCTGCAAGCCGTTCTCGTTCTCGGAGCTCGACGCGATCCTGCAGCGTCGCCTGCCGGACGCCGGCGCCGTACCGCACGCCACGGAGGCCCCTTCGTCACCGCCGGAGATGGTCGGCGATTCCGCGGCGACGCGGGAGCTGCACGCGCTCGTCCGCCGGCTCGCGGAAACGGGCGTCCGCTCCGCGCTGATCACGGGCGAAAGCGGCACCGGCAAGGACCTCGCGGCGCGCCTCTTCCACGCGGCGAGCCGCCGGCGCGGAGGGCCGTTCGTCGAGCTGAACTGCTCCGCCATCGCGGAGACGCTCTTCGAGAGCGAGCTCTTCGGCCACGAGCGTGGCGCCTTCACCGGCGCCGTCGGCGCGCGGCGGGGGCTCGTCGAGATGGCCGACGGCGGCACCCTCTTCCTCGACGAGGTGGCGGAGCTTCCACTCGTCTGCCAGCCCAAGCTCCTGCGCTTCCTCGAGGATCAGACGTTCATCCGCGTGGGCGGCGGCCGCAAGACGCGCGTGGACGTGCAGATCATCGCGGCGACCAATCGCGATCTCCGGACGATGGTGGAGCAGTGGACGTTCCGCGCCGACCTCTACTTTCGGCTCAACGTGGTTCCCATCGTCGTCCCGCCGCTGCGCGAGCGGCGCGAGGACATCGCGCCGCTGCTGCGCTTCTGGATCGCGGACGCGAACCAGCGCTACGGGAAAACCGTGGAGGGGATCGCCGCTGCTGCGGAGGCGGTGCTCCTGCGTCAGGATTGGCCGGGCAACGTCCGCGAGCTTCGCAACCTTGTCGAGCGTCTCGTGATCCTCACGGGCGGGCGCCGTATCGAGCTCTCCGATCTTCCGCCCGAGTATCGCGACGGCCCGGCGGAGCAGGCGGCGCCACCGCGCGACCGTCTGGAGGACCTGGAACACGCGCACATCCGCAAGGTGCTCGCGCGCGTGGACGGCAACAAGACGCGGGCCGCGCAGATCCTCGGCATTTCGCGCCAGACGCTTCGGGTCAAGCTCGCGGAGTAGCCACGGGCCGCGTGCGGCCCCTACGCGGCCCTCGGCGCTCGTCGTCCACGCGCGGAGCGCACGAACGACCTGCCGAGAGGAAATTCCTTCCGTATCGAACATGGCGCGCAGGACGCTTTGCTCGCGTCCACGCGCATTTCGTCGCCAGCGCGGTGTGGCACCGCGTTCGCACTGCCTCCCGTAGCGCTTGTCATGGCGCCGGAGGCGGAGATGGACATCGCGAAACGGCTGGCGCGAGAGCTCGACGAAACGACGGCACGCCTGCGACACCATACCCACGTCGCATTTCTCGACGACGACGGGCCGGCCGCCGCCGACGTCCGCGGCATCGTCGATGCGATCGATCACGTGCAGCACTCTGTCGAGCGCGAGATGACGCTGGCCACGCGGAGCCGGCTCCGTGACCGCGCGGGGCGGCTCATCGACGCGCTCGAGCGGCTGCGCGACGGCTCCTATGGCACCTGCGAAGAGTGCGGCCGGCGGATCCCGGCGGCGCGGCTCGCGGCGGTGCCGGAAGTGACGACCTGTCTGCCGTGTCAGAGTCGACGCGAAGCCGCCGCGTCGCGCGTCCCCGGCACACCCGAGCCGTCGTTCGCCGAAGAAGCCAATTGACGGCCACGGGCCGTCAAGGTTCAAGGGCCAATTGACGGCGATGGGCCGTCAAGCGGCTGCCGTGGGAACGTCGTTCCCAGCACGCTGGGTCGGAACGTCCGGGTCGATCCCTCCACGGAACGCGCGGCACCGCGAAATCGCAGGCCGGGAGCGTTTCGCGGGGCAGGCATCCGAATTGCTGTCCTCCGTGACTCGATGATGATCCGACTCTTCGACGATGCGATCGGCCGGCTCGCCGACGGACTTGAGTACGCGAGCCGCCGGCACGAGGTGTTGACTCGCAACGTCGCCAATCTCGAGACACCCGGCTACCGCGCCCTCGACGTGACGTTCGAAGACGCCCTCACGCCCGCGCGCGTCGCGATCGCGGATGTGTCCGCCGCGGGCGCAGGCCCGGCGGCGCCCGGCGAACGCCGCGCGCGCCTCGTCTACGCGGGCGACGGTCCGCCGCGCGAGGACGGCAACGACGTCAACCTCGATCGTCAGATGGCGCGTATCGCCGAGAACACCCTGCTCAACCACACACTCGTCCAGCTGCTCGCCCAGCGCTTCGCGACCGTGAAGCAGGCGATCGCCGGGCGCGTGTAGGAGGCCCTCGTGGATCTCTTTCGCGCCTTGCAGATCAGCGCCTCCGGTATGACGGCGCAGCGCGCCCGCATGGAAGTCGTCACGGAGAACCTCGCCAACAGTGACAGCGCGGTGACGCCGACGGGTCGTCCGTACCAGCGCAAGGTCGTGCTGCTGCGCGCGGTCGACGGCGGCTTCCAGAACGCGCTGAACTCCGCCGACGTGCCGGAGGGCGGCGTGCGCGTCAGCGCCGTCGTCGAGGGTGGCGAGCCGCCGCGCCGGATCCATCAGCCCGACCATCCGTACGCGGGCGCCGACGGCTTCGTCGAGATGCCGAACATCAACCCGTTGCGCGAGATGCTCGACATGATGTCGAGCACGCGCGCCTACGAGGCGAACGTGACGGC
>JBGOTH010000272.1:0-5003 GCA_041476345.1 Methylomirabilia bacterium | reverse complement strand
GTAGGCGTCGTCCTCGAGGATCAGCGTCTCGTATTCGTGCGCGAGCGCGATCAGCTCGTGACGCCGGCGCAGCGACTGGCACATCCCCGCCGGGTTCTGGAAGTTCACGATCGTGTAGATCAGCTTGCAGCGCCGGCCCTGGCGGCGGAGCGCTTCCAGGCGCTCGCGCACGGCGTCGGTGACGATGCCTTCGCCGTCGATCGGGACGTCCAGGATCTCGGGGCCGTGGCGGCGCATCGTGTTCAGCGTGCCGGAGAACGTCGGCGCCTCGGTGATGACGACGTCCCCGGGGTCGACGAACGCGCTGAAGGCGAGGGCGAGTGCCTGGCCCGAGCCGTTCGAGATGATGATGTTCTCGGGATCGGCCTTGAAGGCCTCGAACCGCTCGTACTTGTGGCAGATCAGCTCGCGAAGCCCCCGGTAGCCCTGCGCATCGCCGTACGTCATGGCGGCGGCGCCCTCGGCGGCGATCATCTGCTTCGTGGCCTCGATCATTCCCTCGTACGGGAACGACTCGGGGTCGGGATACCCGCCGCCGAACTCGTAGAGGGCGCTCATGGACGGCCGCGGCGTGTGCACGGGCACCCCGAAGCCGATGCGGGCACGGTTTGCGAGAAGGGATTCGAACTGCGCGCTCCCTGAACTTGTCATATCGAATAGCATACACAACCTGCTATCCTCTGAGAGCAGGAGCGTTCTGATCCTCATTCCACCCTCAGCATCTCTTCCATTCGAGGCAATCCATTGAGTACGAAACCCAAGCGTTCTTCTCGGTCCTCCCGTCCCTCTAAACCCAAGCCCCGCCGCCGTAAGCCACCGGCTCCGAAGAAAGCGGTGGATCCCGTCGAGCAGGCCGTCGACGCCGAGGTGGCCGCCCTGGCGCTGGCGCCGCCCGTGGAGCTGGTCGAGCACGAGCCCGAGGTGTCGCTCGCGGCGCCGGAGCCCGGCTTCGCCGCGCGCGTTTCCCCGCCGGTGCCGCGCCCGCATCCCGACAGCCGCCGCGCGATCTTCTTCGACGTCGAGAACACGAGCCGCGCGGAGCACATCGCGCGCGTGATCGACTACCTCGCCGTCAACCGGCTGGCCGCGCGGACGGACTTCATGGCGGTCGGCAACTGGCGTGTGATCGGTCACGACACCGCGCGCCTGCTCGCTCAACACGGCGCCCAGCTCGTGCACAGCGCGCCCTCGGTCGGCGTGCGTGACTGGAGCGACCTGCGTATCGCCGTCGCCGCCGGGGTCTGGATGGCTGCCGCGCGGGCGGGCGACGTCGTCGAGCTCGTCTCCGACGACCGCGCGTTCGACGCGGTGGGCGATGTGGCCGTGAGCCTCGGCATCGAGTTCCGCCGCCTGTCGTTCCGCCGCCTCGCCGGCATGCGCGCGACGGAAGGCATTGCGGAGATGGTCGTGCCCGAGTCGCCGCGGCCGAGCGAATCGCGCGGCGGCGGCGGTGGGCAGGGCGGCCATCGCCGTGGGCGGCGCGGTGGTCGCGGTCGCTCGCGTAGCGGCGGGCCGGCGCCTCTGCGTCAGGCCCCGCCGCTTCCTCCCGTATCTGCCGTCGCGCGCGCGGCGGAAGTCATTGCCGAGCCGGCGGTCGATCCGCAGACGGCGCCGCACGACGAGATGGTCAGCGTGATCGAGGAGCTGATCGGGCGCTCGTCCGACAACAGCGTCAGCATCGACACGCTGGCCAACGAGCTCAAGTCGCGCGGCTTCCGCCGCCCGCCGGGCTCGCCGCGGCTCATCACGCGGCTTCGCCGCATCCGCCAGATCACGATCGACCGCGCCGGGCGCATCACACTGGTGGGCGATGCGGATGCCGGTCCCCGTCCGCCCGACTCGCCTCCCGAGACACCTCCCGAGTTGCATGAGGAGCCGGCGGAGCCGAACTGGAACCGCGCTGTCCCGCCGGTGGACGAGCCTGACGACGAGCCGATGCCCGGCAACGTGCGTGAACCCGGAAGCGCCGGCCCGCCCGCGGAGGACGCGTCTCAGGATTCCACGCCCCGTCGTCGCCGCTCGCGCCGCGGCGGCCGCGGCCGGCGCCGCGGGCGGTCCGCAGCTCCCGCCGCGCCGTGACGCGAACCGCGGACGGACCCGCGCTGCTGACCGGCGACGTGGCGGCGCTTCCCGATGCCGCGCTCACGCGCGCGGGCGAGGTCGCGTCCTCCTTTCGCGCGCGTGGGGTTCACGACATGCGCGCCGCCGCGCGTCACATTCGCGACCTTCCCTACGGGCGCATCGCGGACCGCACGCGTCCGCTGCTCGTGCTCGACGAACGCCGCGGCACCTGCACGACCAAGCACGCGCTGCTCTCGACGCTGGCCGCGGAGCAGGGGATCGACCTCGCGCTGACGCTGGGGATCTACGAGATGACCGAAGCAAACACGCCGGGAGTTGGTGACGTGCTCGCTCGCCATGGGCTCACGACGATTCCCGAGGCGCACTGCTACCTCACGTGGAACGGCGCGCGCGTCGACGTCACGCGGGCGGTCGAGGGCGCCGAGCCGATCAGGCGATTTCTGCACGAAGAGCGCATCAGCCCCGCGCAGATCGGCGCCTACAAGATCGAGATGCACCGCCGCTTCCTCGCGGAGTGGCTCACGCGCCAGCGCCCCGACCTCGACCTCGAGACCGCGTGGCGGGTCCGCGAAGCCTGTATCGCCGCCCTCAGCGACCCGCGCTGAGCCCACCGTGGGGGCGGATCGCTTCGCGCTGGACGATCTTCTGGCCACGGCGGCGATCGCGCCCCGCGACCTCGTGAAGACGCTGATGGAGATCGAGTGGGCGGCCGACGTCGACGACAAGATCGCGCAGATCGACACGCGCCTCACCGCCGTGCGGGAGATCGAAGGGTCGGCGCGGCAGCGGATCGTCGAGAGCCCCGCGCTCGCCGGCAAGCCGCTGCCGCCGGTGCCGCCGCCCGCCGTGCTCGGTGAGTTCGCGGTGATGATGGCCTCGCGCTCCGCGATCGAAAAGCTCGAGGCGACCCGCGCCGCGCTCACCCGCAAACGCTGAATCCAATCTTCGACGTTCCTGCGGACGCTCCGGCCGACTAAGATCGGGTTGTGATCGAAACACTCCGGCGCGTGTGGGGCTTCGACGGCTTCCGTCCGCTCCAACAAGACGCGGTGCGCGCCGTGCTCGACGGGCGCGACAGCCTCGTCGTCCTCCCCACCGGCGGCGGCAAGTCCCTCTGCTACCAGGCGCCCGCGATCCATCTCGGCCGGCTCGCGGTGGTCGTCTCACCGTTGATCGCGCTGATGAAGGACCAGGTGGACGGCCTCCGCCAGCAGGGGATCGCGGCCGCATACCTCAACAGCAGCCAGAGTCGCGACGAGCGCACGCACGTCTACCGCGAGCTCGGCGCGGGCCGCCTCGTCCTGCTCTACGTCGCGCCGGAGCGGTTGACCGCGCCCGGATTCACCGATGCGCTCGTCCGCGCACGACCCGTGTTCTTCGCGGTCGACGAGGCGCATTGCATCAGCCAGTGGGGCCACGACTTCAGGCCGGAGTATCGCGAGCTCTCGCTGCTCAAGGAACGCTTCGCGGACATTCCCGTCCACGCCTACACGGCGACGGCGACGCCGGAAGTGCGCGCGGACATTCTCGCCGAGCTGCGGCTCCAAAATCCGCTCGTGCTCGTGGGGGGATTCGACCGGCCGAATCTCGTCTATCGCGTGCAGGCGCGCACGGATCGACTGCAGCAGGTGCTCGCGGCGGTCAATCGCCATCGTGACGAGGCGGGGATCGTCTACTGCATCCGGCGGAGCGAGGTGGACGAAGTCGCGGCGGCGCTCGCGCGCCGTGGTCTGCGCGCGCTGCCGTACCACGCCGGGCTCGCCGACACGGAGCGCCGCAAGCACCAGGAGGCGTTCGTCGAAGAGCGCGCGGATATCGTCGTCGCTACCGTCGCGTTCGGCATGGGCATCGACCGCTCGAACGTGCGGTACGTCGTGCACGCCGGCATGCCCAAGTCGCTCGAGCACTATCAGCAGGAAGCCGGCCGCGCGGGCCGCGACGGGTTGGCGGCCGAATGCCTGCTCCTGTGGAGCGGCGCCGACTATGGACTGTGGAAGTCGATCCTCGAGGCGGAAGCCGCCGTGGCTCCGGGAGCCATGCGCAAGCTCGGGCAGATGCTGGGTTTCTGTCAGGACGTGGCGTGCCGTCACCGAGCGCTGCTCGGGTATTTCGGTGAAGACGCACTCCCCGCGCGATGCGACGCGTGCGACGTCTGTCTCGGGGAAGTCGCCACCGCGGCCGACGGGCCGGAGATCGCCGCGCACATCCTCGCCGGCGCGGCGGAGCTGCGCGGCCGCTTCGGCGCGGCGCATCTCGCGGACGTGCTCACGGGCGCCGCGACGGAAAAGATCCGCACGATGCGTCACGAGAAGCTCGGGTGTTACGGCACGCTCTCGAACGCGTCGAAGTCGGAAGTGCGGGCGTGGATCGATCAGCTCATGGGGCAGGGGCTGCTCACGCGTACGGACACGGAATTTCCGACGGTCGCGGTCACGGTGCCGGGCACCCGCGTGCTGCGCGGCGAAGAGGCGGCGGGCCCGCTCAGCCGGATTCCGCGCGTTTCACGCACGCGATCTGCGTCGCATGCCGCCGGCGCCGCGCGACCGATGGACACCGCTGGCGAGACGTACGACCGGGCGCTCTTCGAGTCACTCCGATCGCTTCGCCGCACGCTCGCGCAGGAGCGCGGCGTGCCGCCCTATCTCGTCTTCAGCGACGTCACGCTGCGGGAGATGTGCCGGCTGCGCCCCACGACCACCACCGCGTTTCTGGCCGTGAAGGGCGTCGGCGAACGGAAGGCGGAAGACTTCGGGCCGCCCTTCCTCGGCGCGATCCGCAAGCACCTCGAGGGTTAGGCGCGCATCTCGTTCCACAGCTCGGTCACGCGCGCGAGCGCGGCGGGCGGCAGCGGCCCCTTGTTGACGGCGGCGGCCGCCTGTTCGAGGTGGTCGAGCGTGGACGCGCCGACCAGCGCCGTGCTG
>JBGOTH010000271.1:0-5016 GCA_041476345.1 Methylomirabilia bacterium | reverse complement strand
CGGCTCGTGAACGTCGCTCTGCCGCGCGTGCGTGACTTCAAGGGCGTTCCGCCCAAGGGCTTCGACGGGCGCGGCAACTACGCGTTCGGAGTGCGCGAGCAGCTCATCTTCCCCGAGATCCTCTACGACAAGATCGACAAGGTGCGCGGCATGGACATCAACATCGTGACCACGGCGCGAACGGACGAGGACGCCAAGGCGCTCCTCATGCATCTCGGCATGCCGTTCAGGGAGTCGTAAGAACCATGGCGAAAACCTCGCTCATCGCAAAGTCACAGCGTCCGCCGAAGTTCAGCACGCGGGCCTACAGCCGCTGCCTCCTGTGCGGACGGCCGCGCGGATACCTGCGCAAGTTCAAGCTCTGCCGCCTGTGCTTCCGAGAGCTCGCTCTCAAGGGCGAGGTGCCCGGCATCGTGAAGGCGAGCTGGTAAGCCATGAAGAGCGATCCCGTCGCCGATCTCCTCACCCGCATCCGCAACGGTAGCCGCGCCGAGCACGAGAAGGTGGACATCCCGAGCTCCCGGCTGAAGGTCCGCGTGTGCGAGATCCTCAAGGACGAAGGCTTCATCAAGAACTACCGCGTCCTCGAGGACCAGAAGCAAGGGACGCTGCGCGTCTACCTCAAGTACGGGCCGGCCAACGAGAAGGTCATCTCCGGGCTCGTGCGGGTGTCGAAGCCGGGGCGCCGCGTGTACGTGACCCACGACAAGGTGCCGTCCATCCTGGCCGGAATGGGCGTGGCCATCGTTTCGACTTCGCGCGGCGTCGTCACCGACCGCGACGCGCGTAAGCAGAAGGTGGGCGGGGAAGTCCTCGCCTACGTGTGGTAGGGAGACCGCTCATGTCCCGCATCGGCAGGAAGCCTATCCCCATCCCCGACGGCGTCAAGGTGCAGGTGGACGGCAGCGTCGTGCGCGCCGAAGGTCCGAAGGGCAAGCTCACGCAGCCGATGGCCGCCGGCATGACCGCGGCCGTCGAGAACAAAGTGCTCCTGATCACGCGCGGCGACGACAGCCGCACCGCGCGCGCGCTGCACGGGCTCACGCGCTCCCTCGTCGCCAACATGGTGTCCGGCGTGAAGGACGGCTTCGAGAAGAAGCTCGAGATCGTCGGCATCGGCTACCGGGCCCAGATGCAGGGGAAGACGATTCAGCTCGCGCTCGGGTACTCGCATCCGGTGATCTTTCCGCTGCCGGACGGCATCACGGCGGAGATCGACAAGCAGGTCTCGGTCACGCTGCGGGGTGCCGACAAGGCGCTGCTCGGCGAGACGGCCGCCAAGTTCCGCGCGCTGCGCAAGCCCGATCCGTACAAGGGCAAGGGCATCAAGTACGCGGACGAGTTCATCCGCCGCAAGGTCGGCAAGAAGGCGGGGGCGAAGTAATGATCACGCACGATCGGCGCGGCCCGCGCGACGTCCGTCACCTCCGGCTGCGCCAGCGTGTGCGCGGCTCGGCGGCGCGGCCGCGGCTCGCGGTGTTCCGCTCCACCAATCACATCTACGCGCAACTCGTCGACGACGACGCCGGGAGCACCGTGCTGGCGGTGGACAGCCGCAGCAAGGAGTTCCGCGGTAATCACAAGAGCGGCGGCAACGTGGCCGCGGCCAAGGCGGTCGGAGAGATCCTGGCTCAGAAGGCGACGGCGCACGGCGTCCAGCAGGTTGTGTTCGACCGCGGGGGGTACAAGTACCACGGACGGGTCAAGGCACTGGCCGACGCGGCACGCGCGGGCGGCCTGATTTTCTAGAGGGGTGTCGGGGTCCTCATGCGTGCGGCCCTGACGTTCAAGGAGAGCTGAGTGGCGGAAGCGAAGATAGATCCCAGTGCGCTGGAGCTCAACGATCGGGTGGTCTCCATCAACCGCGTGGCCAAAGTGGTCAAGGGCGGACGCCGCTTCTCGTTCACGGCGCTGGTGGTCGTGGGCGACGGGCGGGGACACGTCGGCGTCGGCCTCGGGAAGGCCCACGAGGTGCCGGAAGCCATCCGCAAGGCGGTCGAGCACGCGAAGAAGGATCTGATCTTCGTCCCGCTCCGCGACACGACGATTCCCTGTGAGATCACCGGGCACTTCGGTGCCGGACGGGTGTTCCTGAAGCCGGCGGTGCCGGGCACGGGCGTCATTGCGGGCGGCGCGGTGCGGCCGGTGCTGGAGGCGGCGGGTGTCCAGGACATCCTCACGAAGACGCTCGGCACCAACAACCCTCACAATGTCCTCAAGGCGACCATCGACGCGTTGAGACGGATCAAGCGACTTCAAGATTTGCACGCGATGCGACGGCGCGGCGACGGCGACGGGGCGGCGGAGGTCACCGGTGGCAAGCAAGAAGCTTAAGGTCACGTTGAGGCAGAGCATCATCGGCATGAGCCCGAAGCAGGAGGCGACGGTCCGCTCGCTCGGGCTCCGCCACATCAACCAGTCGGCCGTGCACGACGACACGGAGACCATCCGCTGGATGATCCACCACGTGCAGCACGCCGTGCAGGTGACCCATGAGGCTTGAGGATCTCCATCCCGCGCCGGGCTCGGTCAAGAAGCGCAAGCGCGTCGGCCGGGGTCCGGGCTCCGGCCACGGCAAGACGTCCACCAAGGGTCAGAAGGGCCAGAGGTCGCGCTCCGGCGGCGGCACGCGCGCCGGCTTCGAGGGCGGCCAGATGCCGCTCTACCGGCGATTGCCCAAGCGCGGCTTCCTTCCTCACGGCGGCAAGACCGAGTACGCGGTCGTCAACGTGAAGTCGCTCGGGCGCTTCGCGGCCGACAGCACCGTCGATCCGGAGACCCTCGCCGAGGCGCGCCTCATCCGTCGCAGCGGGCGTAAGAACGTGAAGGTCCTCGGCAGCGGCGAGGTGCCGCACGCGCTGACGCTCAGGGTGCACGCGGTGAGCGAGTCGGCGCGAGCAAAAATCGAGTCGAAGGGCGGCCGGGTGGAATTGCTGTGATCGAAGGGCTGTACAGCTTCGGCAACGTCTTCAAGATTCCGGAGTTGAAGCGCCGCGTCATCATGACCGCGGTGCTCCTCATCGCCTACCGTATCGGCGCCCACGTTCCGACGCCCGGCATCGACGGTCACGCGCTCTCGCAGTTCTTCG
The DNA here is from genome assembly GCA_041476345.1 of Methylomirabilia bacterium. Classification (GTDB taxonomy): domain Bacteria; phylum Methylomirabilota; class Methylomirabilia; order Rokubacteriales; family CSP1-6; genus VGLJ01. The sequence continues at coordinate 1,927 of JBGOTH010000271.1, read as the reverse complement.
ACCAGGTGCAGGGCACGCTCCTCGGGATGGTCGACCTCTTCTCGGGCGGCAACTTGCGCCGGCTGTCCATCTTCGCGCTTGGGATCATGCCGTACATCTCGGCGTCGATCATCCTGCAGCTCCTCACCGTGGTCATCCCCGCGCTCGAGCGGCTGGCGAAGGAAGGGGAGGCGGGGCGCAAGAAGATCACGCAGTACACCCGCTACGGCACGGTGGCGCTGTCGATCGTGCAGTCGCTCGGCATCGCGTACGGCCTCGAGAGCATGTCGAGCCCGACGGGCGTGCACATCGTGCCGCACCCCGGCTGGGGCTTCCGCCTGCTCACGATGATCACGCTGACCGCGGGCACCGCGCTGATCATGTGGATCGGCGAGCAGATCTCGGAGAAGGGCATCGGCAACGGCATCTCGCTCATCATCTTCGCGGGGATCGTCGTCCGGCTCCCCTCGGCGATCGTCGCCTCCTACACCCTGATCACCACCGGCGAGCTGAAGCTCTTCGTCTTCGCCGCCATCGTGGCCACGATGGTGGCGGTGACGGCCGCCGTCGTCCTCATGCAAGAGGGGCAGCGCAAGATCCCCGTGCAGTACGCCAAGCGCATGGTCGGACGCCGCGTCTACGGCGGACAGTCAACGCACATTCCGCTGCGCATCAACACCGCCGGCGTCATTCCCGTGATCTTCGCCTCCTCGCTGATCCTGTTCCCCGCGACGCTGACGCGCTTCGTGCCGCACCCGTGGATGCAGTCGATCTCCGACGCGCTGTCACCGGGACGCCTCACCTACACCGTCCTCTACATGGGCCTCATCGTATTCTTCACGTACTTCTACACGGCGATCGTCTTCAATCCGATCGATCTCGCCGACAACATGAAGAAGTACGGCGGGTTCATCCCCGGCGTGCGTCCCGGCAAGAAGACGGCGGAGTACATCGACCGTACGCTGACCCGGATCACGCTGCCCGGTGCCTTGTTCCTGGCGCTGATTTCGGTTCTGCCGGACTTCCTGATCCGATGGTTCAACGTGCCGTTCTACTTCGGCGGCACCAGTCTCCTGATCGTGGTGGGCGTGGCCCTCGACACCGTGCGGCAGATGGAGTCGCACCTGCTCATGCGCAACTACGAGGGCTTCCTGAAGAAGTCGCGCACGCGGCCGGCCAGCGCGTTCGGCCGGAGGACGTGAGGATGCGCCTGCTCTTCCTCGGGCCTCCCGGTGCCGGCAAAGGCACGCAGGCGCGCGAGCTCGCGCGCGAGTGGGGCGTGCCGCAGGTGGCCACGGGCGACATGCTCCGCGAGGAGATGGCGGCGGGCACGCCGCTCGGCCGCGAGGCGAAGCAATATTACGACCGGGGCGAGCTCGTGCCCGACGCCGTGATCCTCCGGATGGTCGCCGAGCGGTTGCGCCGCGCCGACGCCGCCCGGGGATTCATTCTCGACGGCTTCCCGAGGACTATCGCCCAGGCGGACGGTCTCGCGACGATGCTCGCGGGCTTCGGCCAGAAGATCGACTCCGTCATCTACTTCGACGTGTCGGAGCCCGAGCTGGTGCGCCGCCTCACCGGCCGCCGGCTCTGCCGCACGTGCCAGACGCCGTTCCACGTCGTCTCCGCCCCGCCGGCGCGCGAAGGTGTCTGCGACAAGTGCGGCGGTGAGCTTTATCAGCGCGTGGACGACGGCGAGGCGACGGTGCGCAATCGCCTGGGAGTCTTCGAGCGCCAGACCGCGCCCCTGCTGGACTACTACCGTGGGCGCGGCCTGCTGCGCACGGTGTCCGGCGAGGGCGCCGTCGAGAAGATCCGCCAGGCCCTCCGCGAGGCGGCGGGAATCCCGCGGTGATCGTGCTCAAATCGGAGCGCGAGATCGGGCTCATGCGCCGCGGCGGTCACATCCTCGCCGACGTCGTGGAGATGCTCCGCGGCTTCGTGAAGG
>JBGOTH010000270.1:0-5025 GCA_041476345.1 Methylomirabilia bacterium | reverse complement strand
GGCTACTACGCCGTCTTCTTCGAGGACCCCGACCGGCTGAAGATCGAGATCGCGCACGTGCCGGGTATCACGGAGCATTGAACTCGCGGGCCCCCGGGCTTCGCCCGCCCGCTCGTGTGTCTAGACGCTGCGGGGGTCGAGGGCGTCCCGGAGCCGATCGCCGACGAGGTTGATCGCGAGCACGGTGAGGAGGATCGCGAAGCCGGGCAGCGTCGGCAGCCACCACGCGACCGTGACGAAGTCGCGCCCGAGCGAGATCATCTGGCCCCACGTCGGGTACGCGCGCCCCGAGCCCACGCCGAGGAACGACAGCGCCGCTTCCGCGAGGATCGTCTGGGCGACCTGCAGCGTGGACAGCACCACGATCGAGGACACCGTGTTCGGAAGGACGTGCCGGAAGATGATGCGGAGCCGGCCGACACCGATCGCGCGCGCCGCCTCGATGAACTCCTTCTCGCGCAGCGCCATGACTTCCGCCCGCACCACGCGCGTGTAGCGCTCCCATCCCGTGAGCCCCAGCACCACGATGATGGTGACGAGGCTCGGGCCCAGCGCCGCCACGAACGCGAGCGCGAGCAGGATCTGCGGGAACGACAGCGTGATGTCCACCACGGTGCCGATGACCGTGTCGACCTTCCCGCCCACGAAACCGCTCACCAGCCCCGCCGTCACGCCGACGAGGAGGCTGACGATCACGGCGGCCACGCCGACGAGGAGCGACAGCCGCGCGCCGTGAATGATCCGGCTCAGCACGTCGCGGCCGACCTGATCGGTGCCGAGCGGGTACGACGCGTTGCCGCCGCTCTGCCACACCGGCGGCGTGAAGCGACGGAGCAGGCTTTGCGTCGCGGGATCGTGCGGCGCCACCCATGGCGCCGCCAGCGCGGCGCTCACGACGACGAGCAGGATCAGCGAGCCGACGAGCGCCGCGGGGTTGAGCGCGAAGCGCCGCCACGCACGCGAGCCGGCGGCTGCGTGCGCGGGCGCCTCATAGGCGAGGGCGTCCCGGGGCAGAGTGACGGCCATCAGCGAAGCCTGATGGTGGGATTCAGGTAGACGTACAGCACATCCACCACGAAGTTCACCGTCACGATGACCATGGCGAGCAGGAAGACGCCGGCCTGCACGATCGGGAAGTCGAGCTGCCGGATCGCCCCAACGATGAGACGCCCCACACCGGGAACCGCGAAGACGGTTTCCGTAAGTACGGCGCCACCGAGCAGCAGACCGAATTGCAGCCCGATCACGGTGACGACCGGAAGAGCCGCGTTGCGGAACGCGTGGCGGCAGATGACCAGCCACTCCGAGAGCCCCTTGGCGCGCGCCGTCCGCACGTAGTCCAGGTTGATCACCTCGAGCATGCTGGACCGAACGATCCGCATGAAGAGCGGCGTGGTGAACGCGCCGAGCGTGACCGCGGGCAAAATCATTGAGGCCCAGGTATTCCAGCCGGAGACGGGCAGGAGCCGCCACTGTACCGCGAAGAGGAGCATCAGCATGATGCCGATCCAGAACACGGGCATCGATTGGCCGAGGAAGACGACGACCGTCGCGGCGTGGTCCAGGAGCGTGTTACGGCGGACCGCGCTGTAGATGCCGACGGGCAACGCGATCGCGAGCGCCAGCACGACGGCGAGCGACGTCAGCGCGAGCGTCGTCGGCATGCGCTCGGTGACGAGCTTGAACGCCGGCTCGCGGTAGAAGAACGACTTCCCGAAGTCTCCTCGCGCGGCGTTGCCGACGAACCGGAGGAACTGCGTGGCGAGCGGGTCGCCGAGCCCGAGCGCCTCACGGAGCTTGGCGCGGTCCGCCTCGGGCGCCTCCGGCATGATCAACGACACGGGATCGCCGCTCGCATGGAGGATGGCGAACGTGACCAGCGAGACGCCGATACAGACGACGACGAACCGGAGGAGGCGCCGCACCAGAAATGCTGACACGACGCCTCCGGCTTCCTACTTCTTCGGCTTGGCGGCGAAGAGCCAGAGCCACTCGTCGGCGCGCGCCTCGTACTCCACCTTCTTCGAGATGCCGAGCGTGTCGTTCTGCGTCCACAGGAAGATCGACGGCGCCTCCTCGCGGATCATGTGCTGGATCTGCGAGTAGATCCGCTTGCGCTTCGGCTGATCGATGGAGGAGCGTGCCTCGTCGATGAGTTTGTCGAGGCCCTCGACCCGCGCATAGTGCTTGCCGATCCAGCCGCCGGGCTCGGTGTGATAGAGCGGGTGCAGCACGGCGTCGGCGTCGAAGACCGAGTAGTTGCCCCATGTGCCGTACGACCCGTTGGTGGCCTTGCCCTCGGTCTGGAAGAACTTGTTCCACGCCGGACCCGGGTCCCACATCTTCACTGTCGTCCGGAGTCCCACCTCGGTGAGCATCTGGCCCAGGGCCTCGAAGATCGGGCGGTTGTCCACCGAGTTGCTGTGCAGCGTGATGTCGGTGCCGTTCGGGAAGCCGGCCTGCGCCAGGAGCTCCTTCGCCTTCTTCGGGTCGTACGGATACGGCTTCACCTCCGGATCGTGCCCGAAGGCCGCGGGCTGGACGACGGTGGCGACCTGCTTGCCGAGGCCCGCCATCATCTTCGTGATGATCGTCTGCTTGTCGATGGCGTAGTTCGCCGCCTGACGGGCGGCCTTCTTGTCGAACGGCGCGCTCCGCATGTCGAAGGCGACGTAGTGCACGCGCAGGATCGGCGTCGTGCTGATCCTCGTCAGCGGATGGTTCTTGATGTCGGGCATGAGATCGGCGTTGACGTTGCGGATGATGTCGACGCCCCCCGTCTTCAGCTCGGCGACCTGGGTGGCGACCTCGGGGATGGCGCGGAAGACGAGATACTTGAACGCGGGCTTGCCGCGCCAGTGCTGATCGAACGCCTCCAGCTTGATGTATTGGTCGCGCTTCCACTCCACGAGCTTCCATGGGCCGGTGCCCACGGTCGCCGTGCTAGCGAACGCTTCCTCGCCGACCTTCTCGATGTGCTTCTTCGGCACGATCGGGAAGAACACCAGCCGCTCGAGCAGGAGCGGGAACGGCTTGTCGGTGATCAGGTGGATCGTTTCCGGGTTGACGATCTTCACCTCTTTGATCGCGCGGACGTTTCCGTACTGGGGCGACTTCTTCTTCTCCTTGCCGGGCTCGATGACGCGGTCGACGGAGTACTTCACGTCGTCGGCCGTCATGGTCGAGCCGTCGTGGAACTTGACGCCCTTGCGGAGCTTGAACTCCCACGTGGTGTCGTTGAGCGCTTTCCACGAGAGGGCCAGCGACGGCTCGAACTCGAGCTTCGCGCTGCGGTGCAGGAGCGAGTCGAACATGTTGATGTTGACGAGGATGCCGGTCCGATCGAAGTGCATGTGTGGGTCGAGGGTCTGCGTGAGCGACGGGAGCGCGACCGTGAGGGTGTCCTTGCCTTGCGCCGCGGCGCCGAGCGGCCCGGCGAGGAGCACGGCGACGATCACGAACATTCGGAGTGCGTGGTTCATGGAGTGTCCTCCTCAAGCTCGAAACGACGGGGACCGCACCGGCCCGGGCGAATCGTGGTGGCCGACGGTATACCATGCGGAGGCGAGGGGGGAAAGTCCATGGATTTGACGCGCGTGGCGGTACTCGACACGGACATGGCGTACGTCGACACCGGCCGCGGCACACCCGTCGTATTCCTGCACGGCAACCCGACGTCGTCCTTCCTCTGGCGCAAGATCATCCCGCACGTGCAGAGCGTCGCGCGGTGTCTCGCGCCCGACCTGGTCGGCATGGGGCAGTCGGGCAAGGCGCCGTCGGGCGCCTATCGCTTCGTGGATCACGCGCGGTACCTCGACGCGTGGTTCGACGCGCTCGCGCTCACGGAGAACGTGACGCTCGTCATGCACGACTGGGGCTCGGCGCTCGGCTTTCACTGGGCGCGGCGGCATCCCGACCGCATCCGCGGACTCGTCTACATGGAGGCGATCGTGCGCCCTCTCACGTGGGCGGAGTGGCCCGACAACGCGCGGAAGGTGTTTCAGGGGATGCGCTCCCCGGCGGGTGAGGAGCTCGTGTTGCAGAAGAACGTGTTCGTCGAACGCATCCTGCCCGCCAGCATCATCCGGACGCTGAGCGACGAGGAAATGGACGTGTACCGCACGCCGTATCGAGAGCCCGGCGAGTCGCGCCGGCCCACGCTCCAGTGGCCGCGTGAGATCCCGGTGGACGGTGAGCCGGCGGACGTCGTGGAGATCGTGGAGACGTACGGCCGGTGGCTCGCGCGGAGCCAGGTGCCGAAGCTGTTCGTCAACGCCGATCCCGGTTCGATCCTCGTCGGCGCGCCGCGTGAGTTCTGCCGGCGCTGGCCGAATCAGGACGAGGTCACCGTGAAAGGGATTCACTTCATCCAGGAAGATTCGCCGGTCGAGATCGGCCAGGCGATCCGCAGCTTCGTCGGCCGCGCGTCGGACGTGCGATGAGCGATCGTCCGGTCGCGCATGCGCACCATCACTCCGAGCGCCACTTCACCGGCGGGGAGTTCGTGCGCGACACCGTCATCGGCATGTCCGACGGGCTCACGGTGCCGTTCGCGCTCGCGGCAGGGCTCACCGGCGCGATCGACAGCACGGGCCTGATCGTCACGGCGGGCATCGCGGAGATCGCGGCGGGCTCGATCGCGATGGGGCTCGGCGGGTATCTCGCCGCGCGCAGCCAGGCGGAGCACTACGTGAGCGAGCGCCATCGAGAGCAGGTCGAGGTGCATGAGAAGCCGGCGGCGGAGATGGCGGAGATCACCGAGATCTTCTCGCACTACGGGATCACCCCGGAAGAGAGTGCGCCCGTGGTGAATGCGCTGCGGCGCCGGCCGCAGGCGTGGATCGACTTCATGATGCGCTTCGAGCTCGGTCTCGAACGCCCGGATCCGCGGCGCGCGCTCGTGAGCGCCATGACCATCGGCGGCGCGTATGTCGTCGGCGGGCTCATCCCGCTCGTGCCGTACATGATGTTGCCGACCGCGCGCGGGGCGCTTGGCGTCTCGGTGGTGGTCACGCTGGTCGCGCT
>JBGOTH010000269.1:0-5028 GCA_041476345.1 Methylomirabilia bacterium | reverse complement strand
GCCTCGAAATATCTCGCGCTCGATCAGCTCGGTGTCAGCCCGCAGTGCGGCTTCTCGTCGACCGTCGAAGGCAACGCCGTCACCGTGGAGCAGGAGAAGGCGAAGCTCGGCCTCTGCGTGGAGCTGGCGCACGAGGTGTGGAGCGGGCTCTAGGGTCAGGAATCCTTGGGCGGTGTCTCGACGACCGGGCTGAAGGCCGTTCCTCGTGCGCGCTTCGCGCAGAAGTCCTCAACGTACGTGATCGTCCCTCCTGGAAACCATTCGGCGACCGTGGGGCCGAGCAATCCCATAACGTTGACGAGCACGGTAATGGCGAAGATGCCGTTGCCGAGCGGCAGCCAGGAATACCCGATCGTCGGCCAGAGCACCGGGAGCAGGGGATAGCGGCCACCGAAGGCGACGGCGAGCAGGACGAGCGCGCCGGCGGCGACGTGTGCGAACCCGAGGAGTGCGCGCGTCGCGAACGAGTACACCCCCGCGCCGGCGCGGAGCATCTGCACGCCGAGGCTGGTGAACACCACCCCGAGCAGTGCCCACTTGATCAGCGAAGGGAGGAATTGGTGCGGGGCGTGCCCGGCGAGGGCCTGGAATATGAACACGTCCTCGACGTAGTCGAAGAAAGCTGCGCCGAGGATCGCCGCGACGAGTCCCGTGCGCCGGCCGCCGAACAACCGCGCCAGCGAGAGGAGATACGCGCAGTAGAGCGGGATGAAGCCCAGGTCGAGGACAGTGTTCAGCCACAGCGCATGGATCGCCCGCTCGACGTGGTTCGGATCCTGGGGCACGCTGGTGCGTTGCAGCACCGCGTCGACGTCCTTCGGCACGCGCGCGAGCTCGAGTGCGAGGATCGGCGAAGAAAGGTCCAGCTCCGGCGTAAACCGCGGCGGACCTTTGTACTCGTGGTCGAAGAGCAGGAGCATGAGGACGACCCACGACATCGTGAGGAGGGCGGCGAGTCCGGTGCGCCTCATTGGAGCGTCTTCCTCGGGTACTGACAGGTCGGGGCATCCTTGCCGTCGAGATAGGCGCGGATGCAGTCGAGCTCAGCGCTCTGCCGGGCCTCGACGATTTGCCACGCGTCATCGATACAGGTCTGCTGTGACTGACTGAGCTTCCAGGACAGCGGCGCCTTCGCGCAGTGCTTGCCGCCGTCGTACGAGATGCTCGCGATCCAGACGCGCCGGACGCCATTCTTGCTGATCCGCTCCGCGAACAGACCGAACTCGTTCGCATCGCGCTGCGCCGGGGCCGCCGTCCACATCGACAACAGCCCAGACAGGGGCGCGTAGAGCTGGTAGCTCCATCCGCGCACGCTACGTTTGGCCGACACGCTCCCCTTGAAGTGGCGGATGGTCAGGATCAGCACGTCGGTGATCGTGCCGTCGACGCTCCGGTCGCGCAGCGCTTCGTCGAGCCAGCCGATCAACGCGTCGATGCCGTAGTTGTCGTAGTACCCGCCATCGACGTAGTGGTAGTCGCCCGCGTACATCGAGTCGAGGTCCGGGCGCGCCGCCGGCGCGACGAAAGGAAACGACGCGGACAGACGGGCGGCCGTGGTGACACGGAGGTCGTACTGCCCCGCGCGTTTCGGATCGAGCGCGTAGAAATTGTCGATCCCCCGCACGCCCTGCGCCGCGGGGAATCTGGTCGTCGAGAAGACCACGTGGCGGCCGGGCTCGACCATCATCGCGTTGAAGATGAGCGCCGGCATACCGGCACGGAGACCGGCCCAGTCGCCGAGGAACGTGTCGGTCCCCAGGTTGTTGACCGCCGCCCATTTCTCTTCCAGAGCAAACCCGCGGTCGACGGTGCGGTCGCCGAACCACGGCGCCACCGCGCGCCAAAAGTCGGCGAACGTCCAGCCCCACGCGATCTCGTCCAGCGCGGACTGACGGGCGTTGGCGACGATCGCGTTACGTGGGAGGTGGCCCGCGAACGTCGCAGCGTAGATCATCGAACCTAGCGAGCCGCCTGAGACGGAGCTGATCAAGCCCACGGCGTTTCTGAACGGGTCGCCGTCGATCTCCTCGAGCTTCGACAGCACCTTGGTCGTCCACGCGGCGGCCTGGATGCCTCCACCCGGCGTGGCGATGAAGATCAGCCGGTGGTAACGCGCGTTCTCCATCCGGCCGCTCACGTGCTCTCCCGGGGTCGCCAGCCCAGCGAGCCGCGCCATCCCTTCCTGCCTTGGATCCGTGCCCGGCAATGGCCGGGCCGGGTCCACGCGGAAGAAGTGATCCGATTTCGGCGCCTGCGCGGTGATCATGGCGAGGGCGGCCACGACTGCCAGGAGGGGGAACCGGTAGCGATCGAAGAAGAACGTGAGCCCGGAGAGAACCCAGCAGGCGACGATGAAGAAGAGCAGCAGGTAGACGAGCGCCGGGACACTGACGGGGTCCTTGGTGATGTCGCGCTTGATCCACCCGATGACCAGATACGCGGCGAAGGCCATGAGGGCGAGCGTCATCGTGAAGACGTGACCGGAGCGAAGCTGGAGCGGCGTGCCGGCCGGCGGAGTCGGATTGACGAGATAGCCTTGACCGGCGCCTTGCAGCACGCGCAGCGGCCACTGACTCCGCCGTGTGAACCAGCCCTTGACGCCCCACGCCCTGGGCGACGACCAGCAGTACACACGATCGAACTGCCGTTCGGCCCATCGCACGCGATAGGCGGGAAAGATCAGGAACGGTGGGGGGTGTGGCGTCGTGACGGGGTCGGTAAGGGCGAGCTGGACGACCTTGGCGATGATCACCAGCGCGAAGGCCACGGCGGCGCCGACGAGCGACCACCACAGTGTGATCGGCCACCAATGCTCGGTCCGGTAGACGACGGTGCCGACGAACACCGCGGCGACGCCCGTGCCGAGGACGAAGGTAAGCATCGGCCGCTTTTGCTCGAGCGGCACCGTGCCGTGCTCGTCGAGGCGGTCCGAGCCGTAGTACAGCGTGAGGTTGAGGGTGGCGATCGCGGTGAAGGCGAGGAGGAAGGCGGCGAAGGAGACCAGCGCCACGTTGAGCACGTGGTGCCCCTGATCGAGGACGTTGTCGAGCAGCGGATGGCCGAGCGAGACCGGACCGAACGCGGCCAGGAGCGCGAGCGTGAGGAGAGGGATGCGCAACAGGAATGCGAGCCGCAGCGCGCGTCCGACCATTACCCAGCTCATCGCGCCTCCGATCGTTGGGCCGCTATCACAGGTTAAAAACTAATCTTAGGTTATATACCAGTCTGGCGCGCGTTTCCATTGTCAGGGTCGGTCGGGGGGAGTAGAGTCTCGGGATCGCGTCCCTGGTGTGGGAGGCTTGACATGGGAAAGTGCATCACGTCGTTCATCCTCGTTTCGTTTCTCGCGTTCGGTCTCCCGGGTAGCGCGGCGCGCGCCCAAAGCGCGCCGGAGGGCCAGCTCACCATCGCCTTCGACGCCTCCATCGCTCCCACGTTCCTCGACCCCGCGGAGACGCCGGGGCTCGGCACGCCGTTCGTATTCCTCTACGCGTTGCACGACGCGCTCGTCAAGCCGTTGCCCGGCAACAACATGGCGCCGTGCCTCGCCGAGTCGTGGAAGGAAAGCGCGGACGGCCTCATGTACGAGTTCAAGCTGCGCGAGGGGCTGCGCTTCCACAACGGCGATCCCTTCACGGCGGACGACGTGAAGTTCAGCTTCCTCCGCTATCGCGGCGTGTCCTCGAAGCTCCTCCACGATCGGGTGAAGTCCGTGGACATCCTCGACGCGCATCGCATCCGCTTCGTGCTGCACAGCCCATGGCCCGACTTCCTCGTGTTCTACGCGACGCCCGCCACCGGCGCGGCGTGGATCGTGCCGAAGAAATACATCGAGCGCGTGGGGGACGACGCCTTCCGGCGGCAGCCCGTGGGGCTCGGCCCCTACCGCTTCGTGAGCATGGCGCCCGGCCTCGAGATCGTGCTCGAGGCGAACGAGCAGTACTGGCGCAAGAAGGCGACGATCAAGCGCGTCGTCATCAAAGGCGTCCCGGACCGCACGACGCGTCTCGCCATGTTGAAGACCGGAGAGGCGGACATCGGCTACCTGATGGTCGGCGTCGAGGCGGCGACCATCAAAGCCGATCCCAAGCTGCGGCTGGCCCGCGTCGTGGGTCCCGCGGCCTGGTGGCTGGAGTTCCCGGACCAGTGGAATCCGAAATCACCGTGGGCCGACCGGCGCGTCCGGCTGGCGGCGAGCCTGGCCACGGACCGAAAGGCGCTCAACGACGCCGAGCGGCTCGGCTTCTCGCGCCTGACCGGATCGATGATTCCCGGGAACATGGACTTCGCGTTGCGCGTCGAGCCTCCGCCGTACGATCCGGCGCAGGCGAAGAAGCTCCTTGCCGAGGCCGGGTATCCCAACGGATTCGACGCGGGCGACCTCACGCCGCTGCCGCCGTTCACGACCATGGGTGAAGGCGTCGCGAACTATCTGGGCGCCGTCGGCATTCGCACCCGGTTGCGCGGCATGGAGCGTGCGACGTTCATGGAGGCGTGGCGGTCGAAGAAGCTGAGCGGCGTCATCGTCACGGTGTCGGCGGCGCCCGGCAACGCGGCCACGCGTCTCGAGCAGTTCGTGCTCACGAGCGCGCCGTACGCCTCCGGCGGCTATCCGGACATCGACGACCTGTTCCAGCAGCAGGCGAGGGAGCGCGATCGCAAGAAGCGCGAGGTGGTGCTGCACCAGATCCAGCGTCTCATGCACGAGCGCGTGATGTTCGCGGGGATCTTCGAGCCCGCGACGCTTCACGGGGTGGGGCCGCGGGTGGAGGAGCCCGCGATCGGGCTGAATTCGCAGCTCTACTTCGCGGCGCCGTACGAGGACATGCGGCTCAAGAAACCGTGATGTCGAGGAAAGAGGTCATCCACGTCGAGCTCGCCGCGGCTAATCCGAATCTGTCCGCCGCGACGCGGTTCGGGAATCTGGTGTTCGTCGCCGGTCAGACGGGGCGGCATCCGAAGACCGGCGTGGTCGGCACGGACGTTCGCGAGCAGACGCGCAACGCGCTCGAGCGTATCACGCTGATT
>JBGOTH010000268.1:0-5047 GCA_041476345.1 Methylomirabilia bacterium | reverse complement strand
CGTGTTCGACACCGACACCGCCGACGAGCTCGTTCGCGCCCTGAAGCCAGACGTCCACGCCAAGGGCACCGACTACACGAACGAGACGGTTCCCGAGCGCGCGACCGCGCAGGCCGTCGGAGCCGCCACGGAGATCACGGGCGATCCGAAGCGTCACGCCACGCGCGACCTGATCGCCACGATCGTCGCGCGCTTCGGTTCCACCAAGCGATGAACGTCGCGATCGTGAAGCTGTCGTCGATCGGCGACGTGGTGCACGCGCTGCCCGTCGCGGGCGCGCTGAAACGGCTGCGACCCGGCACCCGGGTGACCTGGGTGGCGGAGGCGCGTGAGGCGACACTGCTCGCCGGTCATCCCGACGTCGACGACGTGATCGTCGCCGACACGCGCGGATGGCGGCGACGGGTGGGGATCGCGGTGCTTCACGAGGTGCGCGAAGTCGCCCGTAGCCTCCGGGAGCGCTCGTTCGACGTCGCCCTCGATCTTCAGGCGCTGTTGAAGAGCGGCGTGCTGACGGCGCTCACGCGCGCGCCGCGACGGATCGGCTTCGCGGCAGGCTGGAGCCGCGAGCGGACGAGCACGGTCTTCATGACCGAGCGCGTGCGGCCGCCCGCGGACGCGCGCCACGTCGTGGAGCAGTACATCGCGCTCCTCCTTCCTCTCGGGATTACGGATCCTGCCGTTGAGTTCCGGCTGCCCGTCGACGCGGGCGCCGACGCGCACGTCGAGGAGTTCCTGGCGAGCGCCGGCATCAAGCCGCAGGACCGGCTGGTGCTGATGAACCCGGGTGCCGGAAGGGCGGACAAGCGCTGGCCGGTGGACCGGTTTCGCGAAGTCGCGCGGCAACTCAGCGACGGAGCGGGTGCGCGGGTGGTGGCGCTCTGGGGGCCTGGCGAGGAGGACGACGCGCGAGCACTCGTGGCGTCGTCGGCCTCGGGCATCGTCGCCCCGCCCACGACATTGCGCGAGCTCGTCGCGCTCGCGCGGCGCGCGCGGCTCGTCGTCGCCGGCGACACGGGACCGCTGCACATCGCCGCCGCGGTCGGCACACTCTGCGTCGGCCTCTACGGCCCCACGTCGGGCGTCCGCAACGGACCGTACGGCGCGCGTCACCGCGTGCTGCAAAGCCCGGACGGACGTCTCGGCTCGATCTCCGTCGACGCGGTCGTCATGGCGTCGACGGCGCTTCTGGACGCCTCCGCGTGACAGGGCCGACCCTGTCCGTCGTCGTCATCACGCTCAACGAGGAAGATCGAATCCGCGACTGCCTGGCGAGCGTGGCATGGGCCGACGAGATCATCGTGGTGGACGCGGGCTCCGAGGACACGACGGTGGCGCTGGCGCGCGAATACACCGACCACGTCGTGTTCCGGGCCTGGGACGGGTTTGCCGCGCAGAAGAACTTCGGCATCGAGCGGACGAGTCAGGCGTGGGTGCTCTCGCTGGATGCCGACGAGCAGGTCGAGGACGCGCTCCGTGACGAGATTCGCGCGGTGATGGCGGCGCCCGCGGCGTGCGCGGGGTATCGCATCCCGCGACGGAACATCATGTGGGGCCGCTGGATCCGCCACGGCCGGCTCTATCCAGACTGGCAGCTGCGTCTGTTTCGACGAGGCCGAGGGCGTTTCGTCGAGCGAGCGATCCACGAGTCGGCGAGCGTCGACGGACCGGTCGGTCGGCTCGCGGCACCGCTTCTTCATCGGAGCTATCGCGACGTGAGCGACTTCCTCCGCCGGGCCGACCGCTACGCAACGCTTGCCGCGGACGAGTGGGCACGCGGGGGCCGGCCGTTTCTTAGCGCGCAGCTCGTGTTGGCCCCGCTTGGGCGCTTCCTGTCGATGTACGTCGTGCATCGCGGCTTCCTCGACGGCTGGCGGGGCTTCCTGCTCGCCGTGCTCTACGCGTACTATGTGTTCATCCGCTCGGCGAAGATCTGGGAGAAAGCAACCAAGGTGGAGCAGGGATGAAGGATCGCGTGCTGTCGGGAATGCGCCCCACCGGGAACCTCCACCTCGGGAACTACCTCGGGGCGCTGGCCAACTGGGTGCGCATGCAGGACGACTACGAGTGCTTCTACTTCTCGGCCGACTGGCACGTCCTGACCGATCACGTCGAGGACCTCGGTGACGTTCCGACCGCCACGATCGAGATGTTCGCCGACTGGCTCGGGGCGGGCCTCGATCCGCAACGTTCGACGCTCTTCGCACAGTCGCTCATTCCCGAGCACGCGGAGCTGCACCTGCTCTTCTCCATGGTGACGCCCGTGAGCTGGCTCGAGCGAGTGCCGACCTACAAGGAGCGGATCGAGCAGCAGGGGATCGAATCGCCCTCGTACGGGCTTCTCGGATACCCGTTGCTGCAGTCCGCCGACATCGTCATGTACAAGGCGAACTGGGTGCCCGTCGGGATCGACCAGGTGCCGCACGTCGAGTTGACGCGCGAGATCGTGAGGCGCTTCAACAACACGTTCGGCGCGGTCTTTCCGGAGCCTCAGGCGAAGCTGACCGAGATCCCCAGAGTGCCGGGGACCGACGGGCGAAAGATGTCGAAGTCGTTGGGCAACGACATCCTGCTGTCCGACAGCGCGGAGACGGTCGTCAAGAAGGTGAAGCCGATGGTGACCGACTCCGCGCGCAAGCGACGAACGGACCCCGGCGATCCCGGCGTGTGCCCCGTCTTCGACCTGCACAAGATCTTCACGCCTGGGGTGGAGCGTGAGGAGTGTGCCACCGGCTGTCGCACGGCGGCGATCGGATGTCTCGACTGCAAAGCGGTCCTCCTCAGGCACATGCTGGTCGAGCTGGAGCCGATTCGCGAACGGCGGCAGGCCTTCGCGGAGAAGCCGGACCGCATCGTGGAGATCATTCACGAAGGGTCGCGCCGCGCCCGCCTGGTCGCGCAGGACACGATGGGAGAGGTGCGGTCGCTGGTGAGGCTCGCACCATGACCGTCGAAGATCCCCAAACCCCCTCTGCGCTGACTCTTCGCGTCGGTGGCTTCGAAGGGCCGCTCGATCTCCTGCTGCATCTCTGCCGCACCAACGAGATCGACCTCGCGCACCTGCCCGTGCGCGCGATCACCGACCAGTACCTCGTGCACCTCGAAGCGATGGAGTTCGCGGACCTCGATACCGCGGGCTCGTATCTCGTCATGGCCGCTACGCTGATCTATTTGAAGTCGAAGCTGCTGGTGCCGCCGGACGAGGACGCCGTCGACGAGCTGCTCGACGACGACGCGCTCGCGCTCAAGCAGGAGCTGGAAGACCGTCTCCGCCAGTACGCGCGGATCAAGGTGCTCGGCGCGCTGCTGGCGGAGCGGGAATCGGCGGAGGCTCTGCGCTGGGGGCGCCCGTCGAGCCACCTCCCGTCGGTGGACGACATCCCACTCGAGGATCTGAGCGTCCATCTGCTCGAACGCGCGCTCGCGCGGTTGATCGAGGAGCAGAACCGCAAGAAGCCGCGGGAGGTGGAGCCGAATCCGCCGTCCGTGCTCGAGCGGATGACCGAGATCCTGATGCTGTTGCGTGATACGTGGTCGATGCTGTTCTCGGTGCTCGCGGGCGGCGAGCGTCGGCGGGCCGACGTCGTGGTCACCTTGCTCGCGGTCCTCGAGCTCGTCCGCCAGGGACGCATCCGCGCGCAGCAGACCGAGCTGTTCGGGGAGATCGTGATCGAACGCCAGACCGAATCAAATCCCGAGCCCCTCGGCACTCGCGAAGGGCCCGGATTCACTCCGGGCCCGGAGCGCGGGGAGCTTGAGGGGTCCGTCTCGGACCCCTCATGAGGAGAAAAAATGCCGAGCCCCGTTGACGTCGTCGAGGCGCTTCTCTTCGCCTCGGATGCGCCCCTCGAAGCCGAGCGTATCCGCGAGGTCCTCGACCTCGAAGGGGTCTCCGAGGCACGCACGCTCGTGGAGGCGCTGCGCGCGCGGTACGAGGAGCAGAACCGCGCGCTGACGATCACGGAGGTCGGCGGCGGGTACCGCATGGTGACGCGCCCCGATCTCGCCCCGTGGCTCGTGCGCCTTGCGCGTGCCCGCACGCGGGTACGGCTCTCGCGCGCGGCGCTCGAGGCGCTCGCGATCGTCGGCTACAAGCAGCCGGTGTCGCGACCCGAGATCGATGCGATCCGCGGGGTCAACTCCGAGGGTGTCCTCGAGAGCCTGATGGAGCGCCGCCTCGTGCGCATCGCGGGGCGAAAAGAGGCGCCGGGCCGCCCGTTCCTCTACGAGACCACGCGCGAGTTCCTCATCGCCTTCGGCTTACGCGACCTTTCCGATCTTCCGAAAGTTGAAGGCGAGCTGGTCATTCCCGAGCTCGCCGCCGAGGCGACCGCGGCGGAGGCAACGGGGGAAAGCGGGCAGCATGCCGAGGCTCCGACTGAACAAAGTCCTCGCGCAGGCGGGACTGACGTCACGACGGGGAGCTGACCGGGTCATCATCGAAGGGCGCGTCGCCATCAACGGAGTGGTCATCCGTGAGCTGGCGACGCTCGCCGATCCCGAGGTCGACGTCGTCACCGTCGATGGGACTCCGCTGGGACGCCGCGAGAGTCTCCACTACGTCCTGCTGTACAAGCCTCGGGGCGTCGTCAGCACCGTACGCGATCCGGAAGGTCGGCCCGTCGTCACCGACCTCGTTCCCGGGGGCGTCCGGCTCTATCCCGTCGGGCGCCTCGACGCGGACGTCGAAGGCGCGCTCATTCTTACCAACGACGGGCCGCTGACGCATCGCCTCCTCCATCCACGCTACGAGGTGCCTCGAGTCTACGAGGCGGAGGTCGCGGGCGAGGTGAGCTCACGCGACCTGGCGCGCTGGCGCGCGGGCGTCGAGCTCGACGACGGTCCCGCGCGTCCGCTCGGCGTGGACCTCCTCGGCCGGGGCGAGCGCGCGACCACCCGTCTACGTCTCACGTTCACGGAAGGGCGCAAGCGCGAGGTCAAACGGTACTGTGACGCGCTCGGCCATCGCGTCGTGCGGCTTCGCCGTGTCGCGTTCGGCCCCATCGAGATCGGCCGGCTCAAGCCGGGACAGTGGCGCGAGCTCACG
>JBGOTH010000267.1:0-5074 GCA_041476345.1 Methylomirabilia bacterium | reverse complement strand
GGCGCTGCCGTCGAACCCGTACGAGGCGAAGGGTTTGATGAAGACGGCGATCCGCGACGACAGCCCCGTGGTGATCTTCGAAGACAAGATGATGTACCGCCTGAAGGGCGAAGTGCCGGAGGACGACTACACGATCCCGTTCGGCGTGGCGAAGATCGCGCGCGAGGGCCGGGACGTGACGATCGTGGCCACGAGCAGCATGGTGTTGGTGGCGCTGGCCGCCGCGAAGATGCTGGAGGAGATCGGCATCAGCGCGGAGGTGATCGACCCGCGCACGACGTTTCCGCTCGACAAGCAGACGCTGATCGAGTCCGCGAAGAAGACGTCGCGCGCCATCGTGGTGGACGAAGGCTACGAGCGCTACGGCGTGACGGCCGAGCTGTCGTCCGTCATTGCCGAAGGCGCCTTCTACTACCTGGATGCGCCGGTGAAGCGCATCGGCGCGATGGACGTGCCGGTACCGTTCTCGCCGGTGCTCGAGGATCTCACCGTGCCGAGCGAGAAGAGCGTGTTCGAGGCGGCGAAGGCGCTCTGCGGGAAAGCGTGACGCGCCGCTAGGGACGCGCGGGCCGACGCGCCATCGCCGCGATCTCCGCGCGCGTCACCGGCAGGTGGTCCACCCGCGCGCCGAACGGCGCCAGCGCGTCCTCCAGCGCCTGCGCGATCAGCGGGTGCACCGGCATGATCCCGCCTTCGCCTGCGCCCTTCGCGCCGAGCGGGTTGAGCGGCGTCGGCGACTCCAGATGGCGTAGCTCGAACGAGCGCGGCGCATCCGAGGCCGTCGCCAGCGTGTAGTCCATCAGCGTCGCCGTGAGGCGCTGCCCCGCGTCGTCGTACGCGAGCTGGACGTTGAGCGCGTCGGGAATGCCCTGGACCACGCCGCCGTGGATCTGGCCCTCGACGATCCCCGGCTGCAGCACGTGGCCGCAATCGTGAGCGACGATCCAGCGCAGGATGCTGACGGCGCCCGTCTCCGGATCCACTTCCAGCACCACCGCGTGCGTGCCGTTCGCGAAGCTCGACTGCGCCACCTCGAAGAGGTGATCGGCCTCGAGACCGCGACTCTCTCCGGGCACGGTACCCGCGTGCGCGGCCGCGGCGATCTCAGGCCAGCCGACCGTGCGGCTCGGCAGTCCGCGCACGGAGAATGTCCCGCCGTCGTGGACCATGTCGGCCGCCGACGCTTCGAGCAGGTGCGCGGCGATGCGCATCGCCTTGTCGCGCACGGCGCGCGCGGCGAGGAGCGCGGCGCTGCCGCCGATCGCCGCCGTCCGGCTGCCGTACGTGCCGCCGCCCTCAGCGATCAGCGCCGTGTCGCCGGTGCGCACGTCGATCGTCTCCGGATCGACGCCGAGCTGCTCGCCGACGAGGTGCGAGAGCATCGTGACGTGGCCCTGGCCCTGCGGCGCGGCGCCAGTCACGACGATGACGCCGCCGTCGGGCGCGATCCGCACGATGCTGCTCTCGTGCGGCACGGTCGCCGTCGCCTCGACGTAGTTCACGACGCCGATGCCGAGATAACGCCCCGCCGCACGCAGCCGTGCCTGCTCCTGACGGGCACGAGGGAGATCGAGCGTATCCAGCGCCAGCGCGAGGCACCGAGGGTAGTCGCCGCTGTCGTACTGCACGGGACCGCGGCCCGCCGTCGTGAGACCGGTCGTGTAGGGGAACGCGTCGGCGGCGATCAGATTGCGTCGGCGTAGCTCGATCGGATCGATGCCGAGCTCGCGGGCCAGCGCGTCGAGCGCGCGCTCGATCACCGCGGTGCCGTAGGGGCGGCCGGCGCCGCGGTAGGCACCGACGGGCGTCGTCGTGGTCACGACGCCACGGAATCGGAGATCGAGGTTCGGAATCACGTACGGCCCCACGGAGTGGATCATCGCGTTCTGGAGCAGGTTGAGGCCGGCGATCGTGTACGCGCCCATGTCGTGCACGAAGTCGTCGCGCAGCGCGACGAGGCGGCCGTCGCGCGTGGCGGCGATCTCGACGTCGTGGACCTGATCGCGCTCGACGCAGGCGACGAGCGTGTGCTCGCGCCGCGTCTCGATCCACTTGAGGGGGCGGCCGAGCCGACGCGCCAGCGCGACGACCACGATGTATTCCCCGTAGTACATTCCCTTCGTGCCGAAGCCGCCGCCCACGTCGGGCGGCGCGATCACGCGCACGTGGTCTTCGGGAACGCCGAGCTGGCCGGCGATGACGCCACGATGGCGGTGGACCATCTGCACGGCGGCCCAGACGGTGCACCGATCGCCGTCCCAGCGCGCGACGAGCCCGCGCGGCTCCAGCGGGTGCGCGCCGCCGCGCGCGAGGCGGAGGCGCGTGCGGACGACGACGTCCGCGCTCCGGCACGCGGTCTCCGCGTCACCGAGCTGCTGGCGCCATTCCGCCACCACGTTCGAGCCGATCTCGGCATGCAGCACCCGCGCGCCGGCGGCCAGCGCCGCCTCCACGTCCACGAGGGCGGGGAGCGGCTCGTACTCCACGCGGATCAGCTCGAGCGCATCGTGCGCGCGGTACGCATCGTCCGCGACGACCGCGACGAGCGGCTCGCCGACGAATCGCACGACGTCCGTCGCGAGCGGACGGATGCGGCAGGGCACGGGCAACGCCGGGTGCGGCGCATAGATCGGCATCGGCGCGCCAGCGGCGCCGAGATCCGCCGCGATGAACACGCCGACCACGCCGGGCGCCGTCCGCGCGGCCGATGTGTCGATCGAACGGATGCGCGCGTGCGCGTGAGGCGAGCGCAGCATCGCGGCGTGCAGGCAGCCCGGCACGTGCAGGTCGTCGATGAACTCTCCGGCTCCCGTGATCAGCCGCGGATCTTCGCGGCGGCGAACGGCTCCCGCGTGCTCGGCCATCGTCCTCAGCTCCCGCCGTCCGGCGCCAGGTCGATCGTCCTGATCCAGTAGTGCCGCGCGAGGTAGCGGACGTCGGCGGGGGACACCCCGTAGAGCTTCGCGGTACTGCCCTCCACGCCTCGCATGGCGCCGACTTGCTGGAAGAGACGCACGTGGAACTCCTCGGGTGGGAACTTGGGAGTGACGAGGACGTTGACCGTCTGTGGGCGCTCGTGCAGCCGGACGCGCAGACGTTCGGTCATGCGCGACGGGGCGGTGACGAAGAGATAGCCGTGGTACGCGACGAGCGCCGCGACGACGAGCAGGAGGAAGCGTACGGTCGGGTGTTTCGTCACGATGGTCGCCACACCAGGCCCCAGCGCTCGATGGTCCAGCGCTCGAGCGGAACCAGACACGCGCGATCGGTGATCATCCAGATGACGGCGATCGCGAGCACGCCGAGAAAGACCTCTTCGGTCTTGTACTCCTGCGCCGACACGAAGAGCATGAAGCCGAGGCCGCGATCGCCGCCGATCATCTCCGCGGCGATCAGCGCGCGCCAGCCGAAGCCCATGCTCATGCGAACGCCCGTGACGATGCTCGGCAGCGCGCCCGGGATGTAGACCTGCGTGATGACGCGCCAGCGCGACGCGCCGAGCGTGAGCACGCCGTGCTCGTAGGCGCGGGGCACGCCGCGCACGCCGAGCAGCGTGTTGAAGAAGACCAGCCAGAAGACGGTGTTCAGCAGGATGAACAGCGTGGTGAGCCACCCGACGCCGAACCAGATGATCGCGAGCGGGACCCACGCGATGCCGGAGATGGCGTTCGCGAACACGCCCACCGGCTCGAGCGCATGGGCGAGACGGCGATGCATGCCGGCGAGCACGCCGAAGCCGATGCCGAGTGGAAGCCCGACGAGCAGGCTCAGCCCGACGCGCCCCATGCTCGAGAGAATGTGATTGGTGAAGAGGCAGCCCGGGCTCTGCCGGAGCGCGTCGATCACGCCGGGACAGCCTTCCTGCAGCGTGAAGATGGCGCTCCACACCGCCGACGGCGGCGGCACGTGGATGGGGGCGAGCCAGCGGTAGACGGCGTTCATCTGCCAGAGCGTTCCCAGCGCGACGAACGGAATGGCGCCGAGGACGATCTTGCGCAGGCGCGGGCGACCGACGCGCTTCTGCAGACCGAGCGAGATCCGCGCGAGCGCGTTCATCGCTGCACGAGTCCCCATCGCTGAATAGTGTCCGACTCGATCGGCCGGAGCACGTACCGGTCGAGGACGACCCAGAGCACCCCGATGAGCGCCATCCCGAGGACCACGCGCGCCGTCTCGTCCACCTGCTGCGCCGAGAAGATCATCCAGCCGAGGCCGCGCCGGCCCGCGAGCATCTCGGCCGCGATGACCGCGCGCCACGCGTAGCCGATGCTGAGTCGCGCGCCCGTGGCGATCGACGGCATCGCGCCGGGCAGCAGCACGTCGCGCACGATCCGAAGGCGCGAGGCCCCGAGCGTGCGCAGGGCGTTGATGTACAGGCGCGGAATGCTGCGGACCCCCGTGAGCACGGTGAAGGCGATCGGGAAGAAGCACGTGTAGAGGATCACGCCGAAGACGGTCTTTTCCGTCGTGCCCCACCAGATCATCAGGATGGGCAGGAGCGCGATGCCGGAGATCGACTGGAAGAAGTTCAGGATCGGATAGAACGTTTCCGACACGTACCGGTTCAGCCCGAGCAGGATGCCGAACGGAATGCCGAGCGCGATCCCGATGGCGCTGCCCACGATCAGGCGCCAGAGCGTCTGCCCGAGGTAATTGGGCAGGATGCCTTTCCAGATGAGATCCACGGAGGAGAGCGCGACCGACACGGGCGAGGGAAGGTAGCGGTCCGGCCGGGGGATCGTCGCGGAGATCGTCGCCCACGCCGCGAAGAGGACCACGAAGACCAGCGTGAGCTCGACGCCGCCGTGACGCCAGAAGCGCCGCGCGCGCGCTGACATGACGACGCGAGGCGGGGCGAGCGACGCGCTAGTCGTCGCCAGGACGGACCTCCGCGCGCACGAGCTGGAGGATCTCGTCGCGCCGGCGCGTGAACGTGGGATCGGAGACGAGCTCCTTCCACACGCGACGCTCGCGCGGGATGTCGATCGTCACCGTCGCCTTCAGCGTGCCGGGGCGCCGGGTGAAGATGAAGCAGCGGTCCGCGAGGAAGGCCGCCTCGTCCACGTTGTGCGTG
>JBGOTH010000266.1:0-5079 GCA_041476345.1 Methylomirabilia bacterium | reverse complement strand
TCGCCGCGGGTGACGCGCTGACGCTTCGTCCGGGCGATCAGCTCGCCCTGGACGCGGGCACACGCGTTCGCTTCGAAGCGGGGCGGCGCGTGCCGGGCGCACCGATCTCGGGATCGGCGTGGGCGGACGGCCGTCACCGTCCGATGCTCGTGACGCTCGCGACCTCGATCGGCCTCGCGATCACGCTCGCCGGCGGCGGCTGGGCGCTCGTCCCGGCAACCGCCCTGCCGGTGTCCCGTGTCGCCGCGATCGTCGTGCCCATCGGGTTGTCGGCGTTCGTCGCCGGCGCGGCGCTCTGGGGTCTCTACGGCATCGCGGTCGTGCCCGACCTGGCGCTCACCGCCCGCGCGCTCGCGCCACCGCTCGAGGTCGTGGCACGCATCGCGGCGTCACCGTGGCGCCAGACGCTGGTCACCCTGCTCGTCGTGGGCGTCGTCGGTCTCCTGGTCGGCGCGATGCTTGCGTGGCGGATGCGGTTCGCGGAACAGGTCCACGAGATCGGCGCCACCGTGCGAGGTCCGGTATCCGCCGTTCCCGCCGCGGTATCCGCCGTCGTGATCGCCGCCGTGCTGGCGATGTGGGGCGCCGATCCCTGGCGGCTCTTCACGTGGGGGCTCGGCATCGTCGCGACCACGGTGGTGGCCCCTCGTCTCGCCGGCGTGGGAGCGCGCGGCGAGCTCTTCGGGGCGCTCGCCGGCGTTATCGCCTTTGCCGCCGCCGTCTTTTTCGGTGGCCGGTTCACGGAACACCCGGCCCTGGTGGCGGCCCCGCTCGCCTGGGCCATCGCCCGCATCACCCGATCCCGCGCGTAGCGCACCCGTAGCACAGCCCGGGGCCCGCGCCTACAATGACCTGTCATGGCCAGCGATCGGATCGTCATTCGGGGCGCCCGCGAGCACAACCTCAAGAACATCGACCTCGAGATTCCGCGCGACCAGCTCGTCGTGATCACGGGGTTGTCCGGCTCGGGCAAGTCGTCGCTGGCGTTCGACACCATCTACGCGGAAGGGCAGCGGCGCTACGTCGAGTCGCTGTCCGCGTACGCGCGGCAGTTCCTCGAGCAGATGGAGAAGCCCGAGGTGGACTCGATCGAGGGGTTGTCGCCCGCGATCTCGATCGAGCAGAAGACGACGTCGAAGAACCCGCGGTCCACCGTCGGCACGGTCACCGAGATCTACGACTACCTGCGGGTGTTGTTCGCGCGCATCGGCGTCCCTCACTGTCCCTCGTGCGATCGGATCATCGCGGCCCAGACCGTGCAGCAGATGGTGGATCGGATCCTCGCGCTGCCGCCGGGAACGCGACTGCTCCTGCTCGCGCCCGTGGTACGGGGGCGGAAGGGCGAGTACAAGAAGCTCTTCGGGGACCTCGCGCGCCAGGGATTCACGCGCGTGCGGGTCAACGGGATCGCCCACGAGCTGGGCGCCGAGATCGACCTCGACAAGAACAAGAAACATACGATCGAGGTCGTCGTCGACCGCCTCGTCGTGCGCGACAACCTCGGGTCGCGCCTCGCGGATTCGCTCGCGACCGCGCTCAAGCTGGCCGACGGCGTCGTGCAGGTGGAGCCCGTCGACGGGAAACCCGACCCGCACCTCATCTTTTCCGAGAAGCTCGCGTGCGCGGAATGCGGCATCTCGCTGCCCGAAGTCTCGCCGCGCATGTTTTCGTTCAACAATCCGTTCGGCGCCTGCCCGGACTGCGGCGGCATCGGCACGCGCTACGAGATCGATCCGGAGCGTCTCGTGCCGAATCCCAGCCGCTCGCTCAAGGCCGGCGCGCTGGCGCCGTGGGCCGGCCGGGAGAACGCGTACTTTCGCCAGACGCTGAACGCGCTCGCGAAGCGCTATCGCGTCAACCTCGAGGTGCCGTGGGCGAAGCTGAAGAAGAGCGTGCGCGACGTCATCCTCCTCGGCGACAAGGACGGCGGCTTCGACGGCGTGGTGGCGATGCTCGAGCGGCGGTATCGCGAGTCGTCGTCGGAGGACGCGCGCCGCGAGATCGAATCGTTCATGGCGGAGCGGCCGTGTCCGACGTGCGGCGGAGCCCGCCTGCGCCGTGAGTCGCTCGCCATCAAGCTCGCCTCCCGCTCGCTCTTCGACGTGGTGCGCCTGACGATCAAGGAGGCCGCCGTCTTCTTCGACGGGCTCACGCTGAGCGAGCGTGACACGATCATCGCCCGCCGCGTGCTGAAGGAGATCCGCGAGCGGCTGGGCTTCCTGATGAACGTGGGCCTGGACTACCTGACGCTGGATCGGCCCGCCGGCACCCTGTCCGGCGGGGAAGGGCAGCGCATTCGCCTCGCCACGCAGATCGGCTCCGGCCTCGTCGGCGTGCTCTACATCCTCGACGAGCCGTCGATCGGTCTCCACCAGCGGGACAACCGCCGGCTGCTCGACACGCTGAAGCGGCTGCGCGACCTCGGCAATACCGTGCTGGTGGTCGAGCACGACGAGGAGACCATTCGCGCGGCCGACTTCGTCGTCGACCTCGGGCCCGGCGCCGGCGAGCTCGGCGGCCACCTCGTCGGGATCGGCACGCCCGACGAGATCATGGCGAACCCCGAGTCGTTGACCGGCCGCTACCTCTCGCGCCGGATGGCGATCGCCGTGCCTGCCGAGCGGCGCAAGGGCAGCGGCGCGTTCCTCACGATCCACAACCCGCGCGAGCACAACCTCAAGGGCACGAACGTCCGGATCCCGCTGGGCACGCTCACGTGCATCGCGGGCGTGTCGGGCTCGGGCAAGTCGACGCTCGTCAACGACATCCTCTATCGCGCGCTGGCGCAGATGCTGCACCGCGCGCAGGACCGGCCGGGCGCGCACGATCGCGTGGAGGGCGCGCAGCACATCGACAAGGTGGTGGCCATCGACCAGTCGCCGATCGGGCGCACGCCGCGCTCGAATCCGGCGACCTACACGGGCGTCTTCACCTTCATCCGGACGCTGTTCGCGCGCACGCCGGACGCGCGGATGCGCGGCTACCAGCCCGGGCGCTTCTCGTTCAACGTCAAGGGCGGCCGCTGTGAAGCGTGTCAGGGCGACGGCCTCGTGAAGATCGAGATGCACTTCCTGCCCGACGTCTACGTCACCTGCGACGTCTGCAAGGGCAAGCGCTACAACCGCGAGACGCTCGACATCAAGTACAAGGGCAAGTCCGTCGCGGAAGTCCTCGCGATGACCGTGCGCGAGGCGCTCGGGTTCTTCGACGCGGTGCCGGCCATCAAGCAGAAGCTCGCGACGCTGGACGAGGTCGGGCTCGACTACATTCGCCTTGGGCAGGCCGCAACCACCCTGTCTGGTGGCGAGGCTCAGCGAGTGAAGCTCGCCACTGAATTGTCGCGGCGCGCGACGGGCCGTACGCTCTACATTCTCGACGAGCCGACGACCGGACTGCACTTCGCCGACATCCAGAAGCTGCTCGAGGTGTTGAACCGGCTCGTGGAGCACGGCAACACCGTGGTGATCATCGAGCACAATCTCGACGTCATCAAGACGGCGGACTGGGTCATCGATCTCGGCCCCGAGGGCGGCGACGAGGGCGGCCACGTGATCGCGACCGGCACGCCCGAGGCCGTGGCGAAGGTGGCGACGTCCTATACGGGGCAGTTTTTGAGCGCGATATTGAGGTAGGCCGTATGCGTCGAACGAAGATCGTCTGCACGATCGGTCCCGCCTCCTGCACGCCCGACGAGCTCGATCGTCTCGTGAAGGCGGGCATGGACGTGGCGCGCCTCAACTTCTCGCACGGCACTCACACCGAGCACGCCGAGGTCGTGCGGTACCTCCGCGACGGCGAAGCGCGGTGGGGCCGGCCCATCGCGATCCTCCAGGATCTCCAGGGGCCGAAGATCCGCCTGGGAAGCTTCGGGCCCGGCGGGGGCGCGCGTATCGACCTGGAGCAGGGGAAGCCGTTCACGCTGAGTGCGACGCCGGTGGAGGGAACCGTCGAACGCGCCTCCGTGAGCCATCCGGAGTACCTGAAGGAGCTCAAGGCCGGCGACGAGATCTGGATGGACGACGGGATGATCCAGCTCAAGGTCGAGGAGGCATCCCCGGCGGCCGTGCGCTGCCTGGTGGTGGCGGGCGGGCGGATCAGCGACCACAAGGGCATTTCGTTCCCCCACGTGCCGCTGCCCGTCTCGTGTCTCACGCCGAAGGACCGCGACGATTTGACGTTCGGCATCGCCCAGGGGATCGACTTCGTCGCCGTGTCGTTCGTACGCTCCGCGGCCGACATTACCGAGGTGCGGACGTTCCTCCGCGAGCAGGGGGCCGCGCTGCCCATCGTCGCGAAGCTCGAGCGCCAGGAGGCGATGGCGAACCTCCCCGGCATCCTCACGCTGGTCGACGCGGTGATGGTGGCGCGCGGCGACCTCGGCGTGGACGTGCCGCTGGAGGACGTGCCGCACATCCAGAAGGAGATCATCCGTCAGGCGCGAGTGGCGAAGGTGCCGGTGATCGTCGCCACGCAGATGCTGGAGTCGATGATCACGCACCTCCGGCCGACGCGCGCCGAGGTGTCGGATGTCACGACCGCGATCTTCGACGGCGCGGATGCCATCATGCTCTCCGCGGAGTCCGCCACGGGCCGCTATCCGGTGGAGGCGGTGGAGATGATGGCGCGCATCGCCGAGCGGGCGGAGCGGGCGACGCTCGTGCTCGAGGCGCCGCGCAAACCGGTCGCCGGCGCCGTCGGGTTTCCCGAAGCGATTTCGGATGCCGCCGCCACCGCCGCGCACGTGCTGAAGGCGCGCGCGATCGTCGCCTTCACGCAGTCCGGATTCTCGGCGCGCCTCATGTCCCAGGAGCGGCCCGACGTGCCGATCATCGCGCTGACGCCGTTCGCCGATGTCCGCCGCCGGCTGGCGCTGTCGTGGGGCGTGTCCTCACGGCTCGTCCGCAAAGTCGAGACGACGGACGAGATGATCGAAGAGATCGAGGCGACGCTGCTCGGGGACGGCTTCGTGCGCGTGAACGACACCATCGTCATCATCTCGGGCTCGCCGATGTGGGTGACGGGGACGACGAACCTGCTCAAGCTGCACCGCGTGGGCGAACGGCGCTGAACGCGATCCCC
>JBGOTH010000265.1:0-5095 GCA_041476345.1 Methylomirabilia bacterium | reverse complement strand
GTCGAGCCCCGCGGCGAGCAGCCGCGGGTAGATGTCGGGCGAGAGGTTCGGCGGCGCCTGGACGCTCACCGTGTCCGGCAGCAACAGGCGCGCGACGGCGACCGTGCGCAGCAGGTCGTCCAGCGTCGGTTCGGGCGCATCGCGCATAGGAATACGCGGTTTTGCGCGAAAGTTCTGGATGATGACTTCCTGCACGTGCCCATAGCGCTCGTGCAGGTCGAGAATCGCGACGAGGGCATCCACGCGCTCCGCCGCCGTCTCGCCGATGCCGATGAGGATGCCGGTGGTGAACGGGATGTTCAGCTTGCCGGCGAGCGCGATCGTCTTCAGGCGGCGCGCGGGCACCTTGTCCGGCGCCGTCGCGTGCGCCTGGCCGGCGCCGAGCAGCCGCTCCGACACCGTCTCGAGCATCAGGCCCATGCTGACGTTGACTTCGCGGAGGGCGGCGAGGTCGCGCTCCGCCATGAGCCCCGGATTGACGTGCGGCAGCAGCGACGACTCGGCCAGCGTGAGCGCGCACACCGCGCGGAGGTAGCCGAGCGTCGTGCGATGACCGTGGCGTCGCAGGAACTCGCGATGGGTTGGGAAGAGCGCCTCCGGCTTGTCGCCGAGCGAGAACAGCGCTTCCTTCGCGCCGAGGCGCGCACCCGCCTGCGCGAGCGCGACGACTTCCTCCGGGCTCATCGTGTGGGCCCCCGCCTCGCCCGGGTCACGACGGAAGGTGCAATAGCTGCAGTAGTCGCGGCAGAGCGTCGTCAGGGGGACGAAGACCTTCTTCGAGAAGGTCACCGGTTTGCGCGCACGGGCGGCGCCGGCGCGCGCGAGCAGCTCCGGCAACTCCGTCGCGGGCGCCTCGATCAGCCGCTTCGCCTCGTCGTGAGAGATCATCTGGACTCGCGGGCTCCCGGGCTCACGCCCGCCCGCTCGGACGCCGACGCATGGCCTTCGGACGGACGTCGTTCGCGAAGCGGTCCATGTTCGCGAGGACCGCCTTGATGTCCGGCACGACTGGGTCGAACACGAAGTGGGTCACACCAAGCGCCGCGTAGCGCTGGATGTCGCCCAGGACTTCGGCCGCCGTGCCCTGGAAGAGCTCCCGATCGCCACCCGGCGCTTTGGCGCGAGACGCCCTCACGCTCATCGGCACGCGAAGCGAGAGCGTGATCGCCTTCGGATCGCGCCCGGCACGTTGCGCCGCCGCGCGGAGTGTCGCGACGCTCTTCGCGTACTCGTCCGGAAACAGGAGCCCGGGCGGACGGAGCGCGATCGGGTGCCAGCCGTCGCCGATCGTGGCGGCACGCTTGATGGCGCCTTCCGTGTGTCCACCGACCCAGATCGGGATGCCCCGTGCCTGGGCCGGCTTCGGCAGCGCGTGGACATTCGTCACGCGGTAGTAGCGTCCGTCGAAGGAGACGGGATCCGTGGTCCACGTAAGACGCATGAGCGCGATGTATTCGTCGGTGACGCGCCCGCGCTCCTCGAACGGCGGCGCCGCCACGGCCTCGAACTCTTCGCGCAGCCATCCCACGCCCACGCCGAGGATGAGGCGGCCACCCGAGAGACGGTCGATCGTGGCAAGGATCTTCGCGGTGACGAGCGGATTGCGGTAGGGCACGACGAGCACGCTGGTGCCGAGCTTGATCCGGCGCGTGGCGTGCGCGAGCCAGCCGAGGAGTGCCAGCGGATCGAGGTAGTCCTGGTTGGCACCACCCGCCAGCCGCCCGCTCGCCGAGTAGGGATAGACGGAGCGCGCCATCGACGCCGGCAGGACGACGTGATCGGTGACGAAGAGCGAGGCATAGCGCAGGGCGTCCGCGCGCGTCGCCATCTTCAAGATGTTCTCGGGAGTGGCGAGCGGGCCGCGACCGGGTAGTGAGAAGCCGAACTCCACGGATTCCTCCAGGGATAGGGGACGACGCGAAAGTTCCCGCTCATGGTAGGCGACTCGCCGAAGCTTTGCAACGCGGGGGCCGCTCTGCCAGAGTAGGCCGTCATGCCTGCGTGGGACGTCATCGTGGTCGGCGCCGGCCACGCCGGCTGCGAAGCGGCACTCGCCTCCGCGCGTATGGGCTGCCGGACGCTGCTCCTCACCATGAGCCTGGATGCGATCGCGCAGATGTCCTGCAACCCGGCCGTCGGCGGAACCGCCAAGGGACACCTCGTGCGCGAGATCGACGCCCTCGGCGGCGAGATGGGTCGCGCCACGGATCGCGCGGCGATCCAGATGAAGACACTGAACGCCTCGCGCGGACCGGCCGTGCGCTCCACCCGCGCGCAGTGCGATCGCGCGCGCTATCGCGCCGGGATGAAGCAGACGGTCGAGGCGGAAGGCGGCCTCGACGTCCGCCAGGGCCAGGCCCGGCACCTCCTCCTTGCCGGTGGCCGCGTCGTCGGCGTGGAAGACCAGGTGGGCGTGCGCTACGAGAGTCGCGCCGTCGTCGTGACCGCCGGGACGTTCCTGCGCGGACTGATCCACGTCGGGCATGCGCAGCAGCGCGCCGGCCGGGCGGGGGAGTTCGCGGCCGACGATCTGTCCGACGCGTTGCGCGCGCTCGGTCTCCGGCTGGGGCGCCTCAAGACCGGAACGTCTCCCCGGCTGCGTCGCTCGACGATCGCCTATGGGCATCTCGTCGAGGAGTGGGGCGATGCGACACCGAAGCCCTTCCACTGGGGCACGACGCGTCTGCCGTTGCCGCAAGTCGCCTGTCACGTGACGTACACGACGCCGGACACGCACGCGATCATTCGCGACAACCTCGATCGTTCGCCGCTCTACTCCGGGATCATCGACGCGACCGGTGTTCGCTACTGCCCGTCCATCGAGGACAAGGTCGTGCGGTTCCCGGATCGCGAGCGTCATCAGGTGATCCTGGAGCCCGACGGGCTCGACACCGAAGAGGTCTACGCGAACGGGATCTCGACGAGCCTTCCGGTCGACGTGCAGGAGGCGCTCGTGCGGTCGATCCCCGGGTTGGAGCACGCGGAGATCATGCGGCCGGGTTATGCGATCGAGTACGACTTCGTGCCGCCCACGCAGATGCGGCCCACGCTCGAGTGTCGCGACGTGCCGGGCTTGTGGCTGGCGGGGCAGGTGAACGGCACGACGGGATACGAGGAGGCGGCCGCGCTCGGCCTGTGGGCGGGCATCAACGCCGCGTGCGCCGCGCTGGAGCGCGAGCCGTTCATTCCCGACCGTTCCGAGTGTTATCTCGCGGTGCTCGTGGACGACCTCGTCACCCGCGGCACGCTCGAGCCGTACCGGATGTTCACCTCGCGCGCCGAGTACCGCTTGCTCCTGCGCGAAGACAACGCCGATCTCCGGCTCGCGGGCCGCGGGCATCGCCTGGGCCTGGTGAGCGCCGCGCGCCTGGCCGATGTCGAGGCGCGTGCCGCGTGCATCGACGCGGAGATCGAGCGCCTGCGCCGGCGCCGTCGCGACGGCGTTCTGATGTTCCAGCTTCTGTGTCGCCAGGGGATGACGTACGAAGCGCTTGCCGCCGATGACGCTGATGCGGTCGGCGATCCTGAGGTCGGGCGCCAGGTGGAGATTGCCGTGAAGTACGAGGGCTACATCCGCCGGATGCACGAAGAGATCGCGCAGTTCCAAGCGAGCGAGCGGACAGGCATCCCGGACGCGCTCGACTACGCGACGATTCCAGGACTCTCGAGCGAGATCCGGCAGCGGCTCGGCGAGGTGCGCCCGCGCTCGCTCGGTCAGGCATCGCGCGTGCCCGGCGTGACGCCGGCCGCGATCTCGATCCTCGCGGTCTGGGTGCATAGGCTGCAGTCGACGCACCCGGCGTGATGACTCACGCTGGAGCGCTGATTTCCGTCGCGGGAGCGCTGATTTCCGTCGCGGGAGCGGGCGCGGCGTGAGCCCGGGAGCCCGCTCCCTTCAGATGTGGGGGATCCCGGCCACCCTCTTCTTCATCGCGTTCTTCCACCGCGTGGCTCCCGGCGTCATCGCGAAGGAGCTGATGCAGGCGTTCGACGCCACCGGCACCCTGATCGGGCTGCTGTCCTCCGTCTACTTCTACGCCTACGCCGGCCTCATGATCCCGGGTGGGGTTCTCATCGATGCATACGGTGTCCGGCGCGTCGTGGCCGCGGGCGGTGTCGTGATGGGATTCGGCACCCTGGCGATGGCGATGGCAACCGCGCCGTGGCTGCTCTTCATCGGGCGGTTCTTCGTTGGGGCGGGCGCGACGGTGACGTTCGTCGGCGTCCTGAAGATCGCGAGCGTCTGGTTCCCACCGCGGCAGTTCGGCACGCTGTCCGCGTTGAGCGCGACGGTCGGCATCTTCGGCTCACTCGTAGGCACCGCGCCGCTCGCGTGGCTGGTTCTCTTGACGGGTTGGCGCGGGGCGTTCGGGCTGGTTGGGCTCGGGACGCTGGCGGCGGCGGCGCTCTGCGCCTGGATCGTGCGGGACCATCCGGACGAAGAAGCGACGAAGAGCTCGGGGGCGACGCATCTGGCGCCCGTCGCCCGAGGCATGCTCGAGGTCCTCGGGAACCGGCACACGTGGCCGCCCTTCCTGACGTTCTTCTGTCTCTACTCGGCGATGGGGAATCTTCTTCTCTGGTCGGTCCCGTTCCTTCGCGACGTCTATGGACTGTCCACGCTCTCGGCGGCGGGCTACGCGAGCGCTGTCTCGCTGGCACTCCTGGTGTCGGCCCCCGCCACCGGGTGGATTTCCGATCGGATGCAGCGTCGAAAGATGCCCTACACGATGTTGGTATCCGGGCTGTCAGGATTCTGGGTCGCGTTCGTGTTGACGCTGGGCTCGGTTCCGTTGTGGGGCGTGTTCGCCCTGTTCTTCGGTCTGGGGATATTCAGTGCTGCGTTCGTGCTGACCTGGCCGATCGGTCGCGAGGTGAATCCGCCGCAGCTGGCCGGCGTCGCCGTTGCCGTGGTGAACCTCGGTGGCTTTCTCGGCGCTGCGCTCACGCAGGGTCCCATCGGCGCGATCCTGGACGCCCGCTGGACGGGCGTGATGGTCGCCGGCGCCCGCGCGTATCCCGTGGAAGCCTATCGTGCGGTCTTTGTCGTGTGTGCAGCGTTCGCGCTGGCTGCGGCGGCCTTGAGCCCCCTGCT
>JBGOTH010000264.1:0-5110 GCA_041476345.1 Methylomirabilia bacterium | reverse complement strand
CATAGCCGTATTTCAACTCGCCCCATTGATCGGTGACGCCGACCTGGGCGAAGCCCTCGGAGAACGGTTTCGCATCGGCGAATCGGGGAGTGATGACAAAAGCGCCGCTCCGGTCGATGTAGCCCCACGCGCGCTTTCCCGTGTCGTCGCGACCCAGCGCGGGCGTCACGCCCTCGGCGAACGGCTCGCGCGCCGCGTCCTGAGGCGCGATGACGAACTGTCCCGCCGCGTCCAGGTACGCCACCTTGGTGCCCTTGGCCACGCGGGCCAGGCCGTCCCGGAAGATCACAGGCTCGGGGTACTCGGGCGGTATGACGACCTTGCCGGCGCGGTCGATCATCCCGTGCTTGTCGTCCACCGTGATGGGGAATAGGGCGGGGGACGATTGGGCTTCGAGATCACCGATGGCCGCGCCGATGATCAGCGCGGCGAGCGCCCATGCGTGTCGCGGTCTCATTACGGTACTTTATCTCGACGCACCATCCGACGTTCAGGAGGAGATCGTGACCAAGATCCTCACGCCCCCGCAGCCCGCGCCCGTCATGGACATCGCTCGTGAGCTGCTCCCGCCCGGCATGGAGCTGGTCGTCGTCGATCCCACCAAGCCCGAGTTCTACGACGCGGCCGCCGATGCCGACTACTACCTCGGCTCGCCGCGGACCGGGATCGGCAACGAGTTCTTCCGCGCCGCGCCCAAGCTGAAGCTCGTGCAGCTGACCAGCGCCGGCTACGACCGCGTCGACATCGAGGCCGCGCGCAAGGCCAAGGTGCCCGTCGCCAACAACGGGGGCGCCAACTCCGTCGCCGTCTCGGAGCACGCCGTCATGCTCATGCTCGCCGTGCTCAAGAAGCTCGTGTATCACCACAACAACGTTGCCGCCGGCACGTGGCGCGCCAGCGACTTCGCCTCGATTCGAACCTACGAGATGGAAGGCAAGCGGCTCGGCATCGTCGGCCTCGGCAACATCGGCAAGAAGGTCGCGCGCCGCGTGCAGGGGTTCGACATGGACGTGCGCTACTACGATGTCGTGCGGATGACCGAGGATCAGGAGGACGCGCTCGGTGTCCGCTTCGCGCTCCTCAGCGAGATTCTACGTACATCAGACGTGGTGACGCTCCACGTTCCTTTGAACGACGTCACGCGGAAGATGATGTCCACGGCGCAGTTCGCGATGATGAAGCGCAGCGCCATTCTCATCAACACGTGCCGTGGTCCCGTCGTCGACGAGGACGCGCTGCACCACGCGCTCACGTCGGGCACGATCGCCGCCGCCGGGCTCGACGTGATGGTGGAAGAGCCGCCGAAGAAGAACCATCCGCTCTTCTCGCTCCCGAACGTCACCTTGACGCCGCATAGCGCCGGGCCGACGTGGGACAACTGGGCGAAGGCGTACCGCAACGGCTTCGACAATATCCAGCGCGTGGAGTCAGGGCAGGCGCCGCTGTGGGTCGTGCCGGAGCTGCGGACCTTGCTGGGCTAGCTCTGGAGCGGCCAATGACGGCCGGTTGGCGTCTCCGACCTCGGCAGCGTCACTACCGGCGGCTCCCAGCAAGCTGCTCAAGAAGCGATCTGTTCTCGTCTGTTGCCGCGATCAAATGACAGCAGAGCGCTCCGAGACCCGCTCAACGGGCTCTCAATGTACCTGGGGCTCTCCGCAGGGCCCGATTGAGTATCACTCGCTACGAACAGCGGGCAGATCAGGCGCTCCCTGCACAACCTAGACGCACCAAGTTGACCTTCATGGTGGGCTCCCTTACGCTGCTACTGTGAGTGATCCCGACCAAGTGATCGGCACATCAATGGATCGATTCCTCTATCGCATGCTCCGGCTCGGCGCAAGGGTCGCGGGCGCGTCAGTCGAGGAGGTTCTCCGGTCGCTCGCGACTCGCGATTTGGAGCGACGCGAGGCTGAGCGCAGGCGAAAGCTGACCATAGCGCTCGCCCGGCTGTCCGCGCGGTCCCGGAAAAGCGACGAGGCAGACGCTGTGGCGTTTGCCAGGGCCGAGATCACGGTCGACGATCCCCTGCGATCGGTACGGGTTGAACCAGGTGATGCCCACGGTGTGGGAGCCGCGTTTGCCCGTCGCGTGGAATGAGGATCGTCCAGACGACCTGCCGGTCATCGAAGCCAACCTCCGAGCACTTCTGAGCCAGATTACAGCCGACGCATCGAGACGAGATCCACCGACCGTCGCGATGGCTCAGGGCTGGCACCGCGATACGTATCAGACCGTGGAGTTGCCGGTGCCCTACTACGCTGGGGAGATTCGAGATAGCGATGCCAGCTACCCGGAGCTATACGGCTACGAGGTTCGAGTAGGGCCGACGCGAGGAGTGTCCTCGGAGCACGTTCCGCAGGAGCTCGTGGGCTTCGAGACTCGCATGAGCGATGCGGTCGCCAGGCTGGACTCCGCCATTCACTCAGGATCAAAGCCGACCGACCAAGAGGAGTTGCGGTCCGTCCTGACGCTCTGTGCATTTGCGCACGGAGAATGGGTGCGCATTCATCCCTTCGCCAACGGCAACGGGCGGACGGCGCGTCTGTGGGCCAACTGGTGTGCGCTTCGATATGGTCTGCCGGCCTTTGTGCGGGCCAAACCTCGACCTGACGGCGATAGCTACGCCAGGGCAGCCGCCAGATCGATGCGAGGCGACCACGTTCCAATGGTAGACGTGTTCATCGACATGTTCTCCCAGTGGCCCAGTGTCTGACGCCTTCGTGCAGTAACTTAGAACCCCCAAACCCCGAGACGATCGGGGCGCCCCGGGGAACCCGGGGCTCTGACTGGGTTCCCCCCAAATCAGAGAAGGCACCCGACCAGCTTCAACGTTCGCCGCACGTAGCCCTGCAACTCGACGTCGTCAATGGGCTCTGTCGCGGTGCCAGGTTCGGCGTGGTGATATCGGCGGCAGTACAGGTTCAACTCGTCGAGGTCCTCGACGATCGCATGGAGGGGATGCGCCGGGCCGGCCTCCCGGATCTTCCCCACGATGACGCCCATCATTTCCTGCTCGCCGAACTGCGTGGGGTAGAGGGTGCGGCAAAACCCCTCCAGCACCGGCCTGATCTTCTGGATCACATCCCTCTGTTCGCCCTCGCTATCCGAGAAGAACCTCTGCAAGGCTTCGAGGTCAGCGCGATAGCGCGCCTGCAGCGCTCTTTCGATGTCCCATTCTGCGATAGTGGTGTTGTCCTCGCCGACACGCCCGAGCTGGAGCGTTTTTCGGTCCGCAGGCTGAACCCGGTCCCACAGCAGCTTCAGGAACATCGCCTCGTGCGAGAACATGACCACCTGCGCGGAAGTCTCCCCGCACCTGTAAATCTGGTTGACCGTGTGGCTTCGCCGGAAGCTGTCGAGGCTCGTGAAGGGGTCGTCGAAGACGACGATCTTGCCGGCACGGTTTGCGTCCTGCTCCAGCTGCGCCAGAAAAAACGCCAGCGCCAGTGTGCTCCGGTCGCCGGCGCTGAGCGTGTTCCTGAAGCTCGGCAGCTCCGCCGGCGTCGCCGCGTCGCCCAGGTCGACGGCGCGCTGATTGATGATGATCTGATAGCTCGTGCTCGGCGGGCCGCCGCGGTAGGTGTGCGTCGGCGTCGTGATTCGAAAGCCCGCATTTATCCGCTCCAGATATCGGTTGATGCTCTCGCCGTAGCGCGTGATGACCTGTTCCGTATGGGCATCGAGACGTTGCCGAACGTTATCCTTTTCGACTTCCAGCCCGGCCTTCTCGCCTTGAAGGCGCGTATCGGTCCCGCAGAACTCCTTCACCTCGACGGTGTGCCGCGCTTTCTGCGCCTTGAGCCTCTCGAGAGCGCGTTCGACGTCGCCCACGTTTGCCGCCAGGGTCGCCTGTTTCCTCGCCGCGATGACGGCATTCCCCGTAGCGACGGCGGCGTTGTAGGTTCCGAGCGACGTGCGCAGCGTCTCGAAGGCGCCGAGCGCCCGCGTGAAGTCCTCGTCAGGAGGCACCGCGTCGAGAGGGGTTCCCACCTTCGTTTGAAGAAGAGCCTGCGCGGCTTGCCGTAGACTCTCCATGACCTCCGCGGCCCTGCCTGCTTCCAGGGCCGGCAGCGCGGCGACGTCACAGTATTGCTGCCAGAACTCGACGCCGTTGCTGTTCTGGACGATCGTTTGCTCGATCGCCGCCGACACGCGCTCGCCGATCCCGGCCTCCACTTGCCCGCTCAGCCCGGTCACTTCGTCCCGCAGCGCGTGATACTCCTGGCTGAAGAAAGACCTGTACGCCTGAATCAGGTCGACGCCGGCCAGACCTTGGCCGCAGAAAGGACACGCCTCGGCCGCCACGTACCGAAGCCCTTCCGTAAGCCAGGGCTCTCCGCGCGCCTGCATGCGATGGCGCGCGATATGTTTGGTGACGAGCCGCTCGGCATCGGCCGACACCGTCGCAAAGGTCTTCGCAAGCAACTCGGCGAAGGCCGCCGGGAAGACCGGTACCGCGGCGGGCGCAAGCGCTGGGCGCTGCAGAAGCTGCGCGGACCGCCGCACGGCCTGCAGCTCCTGCTCTCGCGCCGCGATCTTCGCGTCGATTTGCGCATCCTCCCGGAGAGCGATGAACGTCTCGACGGTCATGCCGCCCGGCACGTGGCGTTGCAAGGTCGCCCGGTTGGACCGAATGTCTTCATTCCTGCGTCTGATCTGGCCATCCATCTCGGTGACTCGGGCCGCCAGCGTCACGCCCTGGCCGCCGATGATGACGCGGTAGAGGTTGCGACGCTGGTCCGTAGCGACCACGTCGCCCGCGAAGACGTTGTCGCTGACGTAAGTCCCGTCGAAAACCGCGATCTCCGGGTACGGGGCGCTCCAGGCTCCGTTCCGGAAGGCGATGTTGGCATTCCCGATCAGGAGCTGGACCTCGGGGCCCTCCGTGCTGTCGAGCGTCGTGCGGCCGATGACGACGCCCGGCCTGTTCGTGCAGAGCGAACGCAGGATCGCGCAGAGCGTCGTCTTTCCGCGCCCGTTCTCCGCGAATATCAGGGTAAACCGCCGGAACGTGACGTCGCCGACCGCGGCGCAACGCCTGAATCGCCCGACGTTCCTGATCGAGACTATCCGCTGCAGCATGGCTTGCATTTGATCAATAGTGTCTCCT
>JBGOTH010000263.1:0-5116 GCA_041476345.1 Methylomirabilia bacterium | reverse complement strand
GGGATGGTGAGCCCGAGCGCCTTCGCTGTCTTCAGGTTGACGATCAGCTCGAACCTGGTCGGCTGCTCGATGG
Organism: Methylomirabilia bacterium; assembly: GCA_041476345.1. GTDB lineage: Bacteria > Methylomirabilota > Methylomirabilia > Rokubacteriales > CSP1-6 > VGLJ01. The sequence continues at coordinate 5,043 of JBGOTH010000263.1, read as the reverse complement.
GGAGATCGGCGGGCTTCGCCCCCTTGATGATCTTGTCGACGTAACCTGCGATCCGCCGATTCAAGTCGTCGAGGTTCGCCCCGAACGTCATCAGGCCGCCGATCTCGGCGAACGCGCGCTCGTCGTAGATCGCAGGCAGGTGCGAGCGATTCGCGAGCCCGACCAGCCGCTCCCGATTGAACAGGAGCAACGGATTCCGCAGCACGATTACGGCGTCCAGATGCCGGTCGTGCGCCGACTGGAATGCGTGCTCCAGATCGCTGACCTTTTTGACATCGAGGATCTGAACCTGGATCCCCAGACGCCGGGCCGCCGCCTGCGTCTCACGAAGCGCGAAGCCGGGGTTTTCTCGGTCGACGATGACACCGACGTGAGAGACGGCGGGCAGCACTTCCTTCAACAGCTCGAGGCGCTTGCCGTTCAGCTCCGTGGAGATCGACGTCACGCCGGTGAGATTCCCTCCCGGTCGCGCGAAGCTCGCCACGAGATGCGTGTCCACCGGATCGTCGCTGAAGCGACCGACGATCGGGACCGTGCGAGTGACGCGCGCGGCGGCCTGCATCGACGGCGGTTCGGGCGCGACGATGGCCCGCACACCGGCCCGCGCCAATTCGGACGCTAACGCTGGCAGCCGCTCCGCTTTTCCGTTGGCCCAGCGCAGCTCGATGACGATGTTCTTGCCTTCCACATACCGGAGCTCGGTGAGACCGCGACGAAATGCCTCGAGATAACGTCCGCCGCTCCCCGTGGGATCGCTGTTGGAGAGCCATCCGATGCGCGGCATTCCCGCGCTGTCCTGTGCCGTGGCGGCGCGCGGCGCGAAGACGAGGACGACCGGAACTCGCGTGATGAGCCAGCGACGGGAGATGCCGAGGTCACGCGCCATCGGATACTCAGTGGCGCGCCGCCCGCCAGCGCGCTTCCGCCTCCGCGAAGCCGGGGCCGCGATCGATGAGCGCCGTCGCGCCGGGGCGGCGCTTGCGCTCGGCCTCCGTCGCCGTCTTGTCCGGCTCGCCCGTCATCGCGTCCAGCACCACGCCGTAGTCCTCCCGCGCGCCGCGCGCCGTGATGAAGCCGCGCGCCACGTCCTCCCACACGCGCAACGGGTCGCGCGTAAGTGGATCGCCCCAACCGCCGCCACCGCACGTCTCGAAGCGCACGACGTCGCCGCGCGTCAGCACGATGCCGTCGCCGAGCGCGGAGAGGCGCTTCTCGTCCGGCGTGCCGGGATTCAGGATGATCCGGCCCGTGCGCCCGGCGCGGCCGCCCGCCACGCCGTACGGCGCCACCAGCGTGTTCTCCATGCGCGTCGCCAGCGTCGCCGTCTCGCACAGCACGCGCACGTCGCGCACCACGCCCGTGCCGCCGCGATGGAAGCCCGGCCCGCCGGAATCCGGACGCACCGCGTAGCGCTCGATGCGCAGCGGGAAGTCGCGCTCCACGTACTCGACCGGATAGTTCTCTTGCGCGATGTAGTAGATGACGTCCACCCCGTCCGCGAACGGACGCGCGCCGAGTCCGACGCCGATGCCCTCGATGCACAGGATCGGCTTCTGCGCACCCTCGTCCCACGAGCGGAAGTAATAGAGGACGTAGACCGGCGAGCCCGCCGGCACGCGGCCGCCGTTCGCCTGCGCGAGCGCTCCGAAGATGCAGGACATCACGCGGAAGCGCGTGTTGGCGCGCATGCCGAGCGGAGCGGGAAACCGCGGCTTGAGGATGCTGCCCTCGCGCGCGATCCACTCGTCCAGGTTCTGCAAGAGCCCGTCGTTCACGTCGAGATCGGCGTCGAGCGACTGGAGATAGCGCCCGAACGCGATGCGCAGCAAGCCCGCGTTCGTCGTGTAGTTGATCGGGCCGCGCGCCTGGTCGTCCGACGCGGAGCCGTCGAGCGTCACGTGATCGCCGCGGCGGCTCAGCGTGAGCTCGACCTTGTACGGGCGCTCGTCGGCGCCGCCGTCGCTGTCGAGGAAATCGTGGAACGTCCATTCGCCCTCGGGGACCATGTCGAGGAAGAGCGGGCGCGTCCGCGCCGCCGTCTGCGCGAGGATCTCGTCGAATGCGGCCAGCACCGTGGCGACGCTGTACCGCGCGAACAGCTCCGCGAGGCGAGATTCCGCGAGATGGCAGGACGCCATCATCGCGCGCGTGTCGCCCTCCACGATGTCCGGCAGGCGCGAGTTGCGGAGGAAGATCCGGTACGCCTCCTCGTTCATCTGCCCTTCGCGCACGATGCGAACCGGCGGCACCAGCACGCCCTCGTGATAGATCTCCGTCGCGTGCGGCGAGATGCTGCCCGCGTGCAGACCGCCGATGTCCTGGTAGTGCCCGAACGTCGCCGCGAATGCCACCGGCGTGCCGTCGTGGAACACCGGGACCACGAACACCATGTCCTGGTGGTGCTGGACGGCGCCGTCGGTAAGGTACGGGTCGTTGAACCAGTAGACGTCGCCGGGCCGCATGGTCTCGAGCGGGTACGTCTTCAGGATCCCCGTCAACATGCCCGGCCCGCTCGCGGAGATGTGCGCCGCCACGATGCGCCCGCTCACGTCGTAGACGCCGACGAAGTAATCCTTCTTTTCCTTGATGAACGGCGACATCGCGCAGCGCTCCATCAGGAGCTCCATCTCCTTGATGGTCGAGATCAGCGCGCCGCGGATGACTTCGAGCGTGACGGGATCGACGGCCATCAACGTCTTTCGAGGACGATGTCGGCGGCGGTATCGACGCGAGCGTAGAAGCCGGGTGCGACGAGGATCGTCGCGTCCGCCTGATCGACGACGGCTGGGCCGTCGAACCGCATGCCCGGCGCGAGGCGCTCGCGCGCGTAACAGGGCGTGTCGACGAATCCGGCGCCGCGGAAATAGACGGGCCGCCGCGCGACGGGCACGGCTTCGCCACCGGCGGCGGCCGGCGCGAGCGCGGCGCGCTGGGGAAGCGTGCCGATCGCGGTGACGCGGAGATTGACGAGCTCGATGGCCGCGCTCGGCAAGTCGTACGAATACAGCCGCCGGTGCTCCGCGTTGAACGCATCCCGCAGGCCGGCGAACGGTAGCGCGGAGACGAAATGAGTCGTGGGGGGCTCGGGGGGTGAGTCTCTCACGCCTTTTTCAATGGAGTTGGGGGGCTCGGGGCGCCCCCCAAGCCCCCCATCAATCGTCAATTCAAAGCTCTGGTGCTCGTAGCGCAGATCCGCGGAGCGCTCGAAGCGCTGGCGCTCGCGCGGCACGTGCTCGCCGTCGAGCCACGCGCGCGCCTGCGTCGTGAGCTCCGCCCACGCCGCTGCGAGCGCGGGCACCGCCGCGTGATCGTCGACCGCGTGGCGCCCGGCCGTCGACACCGTTCTGACGAACGTCGCCCGAATATCGGTGTCCAGCAGGCCCCACGTCGACAGCACGCCCGGTCGCGGCGGAATCACGACGGCCGGGATGTCGAGGAGCTCCGCGAGCCGGCACGCGTGCAGTGGCCCGGCGCCGCCGAACGGCACCAGCGAAAAGCGGCGCGGATCGTGCCCACGCCCCACCGACACGAGCCGGATGGCGCGCGCCATCGAGTTGTCGATGATCTCGACGATGCCCGCGGCCGCTTCTTCCACGCTGAGCCCGAGCGGACGCGCGATGCGCTGCTCGATCGCCGCGCGCGCCGCCTTCACGTCGATCGGCAGCTCGCCGCCGAGCAGCGCCGGCTGGATGCGCGCGAGCACGAGGTGCGCGTCCGTCACCGTCGGCTCCGTGCCGCCGCGTCCGTAGCAGACGGGCCCCGGCTCGGCGCCCGCGCTGCGCGGGCCCACCGTCAGGCGGCCGGCCCCGCTTGCGATCGCGATGCTGCCGCCGCCCGCGCCGATCGTGTGGATGTCGATCATCGGCAGCTTCAACGGCCACGGCCCGATCCTGCCGTCCTTGGTGATCTCGGGCCGGCCGCCGCGCACGAGGCAGATGTCGGCGCTCGTCCCGCCGACGTCGATCGAGATGATGTCGTCGATCCCCGCCGCGCGCGCGATGCTCAGCGCGCCGACGACACCGGCCGCGGGTCCCGACAACACCGTCTGCACGGGCTGGCGCACGCACGTCGCGGCGCTCGTGACGCCGCCGTCCGACTTCATGATGAGCAACGGCGCGCGAACGCCCTCTGCATCCAGCGCCTCCCGCAGCACGCCCACGTACCGGCTCACCGGCGGCATGACGGCGGCGTTGAGCGCGGTGGCCATCGTGCGCTCGAACTCGCGGAACTGCGGCAACACCTCCGACGAGAGCGAGACGAGCACGCCGGGATATTCCTCGCGAAGGATCGCCTGCATCCGCTGCTCGTGCGCCGGGTTCGCGTAGGCGTGGAGGAAGACCACGGCGACGGCGGGGAGGCCGAGCCGCGCGAGCTGCCGCGCCACCGCGCGCGCCTCCGCGTCGTCGATCGCCGTGAGCACGCGGCCCTCGTGGTCGAGACGCTCGGTGACTTCGAACACGCGCTCCGGAGGGATCGGCCGCGCCGGTTTGCTCCAGCCGTAGAGGTTGCCGTGGCGGGGAATGTCGTGCCGCCCGATCTCGAGCACGTACTTGAAGCCGGCCGTGGTGACGAGCGCCGTGGGCGGCGTCTTGCCCTCGAGGATCGCGTTGGTCGCCGTCGTCGTGCCGTGGAGCACGCGGATGACGTCCGCGGGCTCGCGGTGCGCGAGGGCCAGCACCTTGCGGACCGCGACGATGAAACCCTCGGAGAGGTTGCCGGGCGTCGACGGCGTCTTCGCGACCCAGCTGGCGCCGGTGGCGGCATCCGCGAACGTGGCGTCGGTGAAGGTGCCGCCGACGTCGATGGCGAGCGTTCCGCTCACGTCAGGCGATCTTGACGATTCCCGGCTCGACCTGCTTGAAGCGGTCCGCCACCAACGGATCGTGACCCGCCACGATGAGCTTTTCCTTGCCGGCCAGCTCGTGGATCTTGTCGAACCCGGCGAGCATCTCCGGCAGGCTCGTGATGATCTGCGTGGGCTGCCCGGTCTCGACGTTCCGATAGAAGTGCGAGGCGTCCGACGTGAGCACGACGACGCCGCTC
>JBGOTH010000262.1:0-5122 GCA_041476345.1 Methylomirabilia bacterium | reverse complement strand
GTGCACACGCAGCGGCGCGCGGCGTCGGATCACGCCCCAGTCTTCGCGATAGTACGTGCGCCCGCGCCACACCACCTTCTCGATGCGATCCCGCCACTGCACGTACGCCTCGTCTTCGAACGACGGGGTGAAGGGCGCCGGGGTCCAGGCAAAGCCGCCGGCCATGAACTGCGCGAGCGGATCGTCGCCCGGCATCGCGGGAGAAAAGCACTCGAGCAGCGCGAGGAAAAGCGCCTCGGTGGGGTACGGCCCGACGTACGTGAGGTGAGCGACGTGCTGCTCCTCGGCGAGGCCCGCGAGCAGGTTCAACACGGCGGTGCCGGCGCCCGAGGGCAGTCGGGCCGGCTCGGCGAGGGGCGGAATAACGCTCACGCGCGCCCAGTCGACCGCGCCGAAGACGGTGAGCGGAGTGGTGCACGCGCCGATCTCGGTGCCGTGCCAGAGACGGTCGATCGCGCCCCAGGGCACCTCGACGCCGGCGCGCGGCTCGATCGACACCCAGGATCCGTCGGGGATGCGGACCGACGCGGCCGCAAGCGCACCGCCGGCCTGCCATTCGACGACGGCGCTCGGACGGGCGCGGCGATCGTGACGCACGACGCGACGGGCGCCCACCTCGCGGATGATACAATGCCGCCGATCGCGATCCATCGCGGCCTCTCGACGATGCATTCATGAGTGACGACGAACTCCCCTGGGCAACGGCGCTCGATCTGGCGACGCGCATCCGCCGGAAAAAGGTGTCGCCTGTCGAGGTGATGGACGCGGTCCTCTCGCGGATCGAGGCTGCCAACCCCCGCCTGAACGCCTTCTGCCTGCTCGCCGCCGATCAGGCGCGCGCGGCCGCGCGCAGTGCTGAAGTCGCCGTGATGAAGGGCGAACCGCTCGGGCCTCTCCACGGGGTGCCGTTCTCCGTCAAGGACCTGCTCTTCACGCGCGGTCATCGCACGACCAGCGGCTCGCGCCTCTTTGCCGACCTCGTCCCCGAGCAGGATGCGCTCGCGGTGGGACGGCTCAAGGAGGCGGGCGCGATCGTGCTCGGCAAGACGACGACGTCCGAGCTCGGTCACAAGGCCGTGACCGAGTCGCCGATCTTCGGCGTCACGCACAATCCGTGGGATCTCACGCGGACGCCCGGGGGCTCCAGCGGGGGGGCGGCGGCCGCGGTGGCCAGCGGCTGCGGACCGATCGGCCTCGGGACCGACGGCGGCGGATCGGTCCGCATCCCAGCCTCGTTCTGCGGTCTCGTCGGCTTCAAAGCGTCTTACGGGCGCGTGCCGGAGTATCCCGGTTTCCCGGGATGGGATCACGTCTCCCACACGGGACCGATCACCCGGAGCGTCCGCGACGCCGCTCTCGTCCTCGACGTGATCGCGGGCGGTGACGATCGCGATCGTATCTCGCTGCCGAAGAGCCCCGGCTCCTATCTCGAGGCGTGTGACCGTGACGTGCGCGGCTTGCACGTGGCGTGGAGCGCCGATCTCGGCTACGCGCGCGTCGATCCGGTCGTGCAGGCGCTCTGCGAGAACGCGGCGGCCGAGTTCGAAGCGCTCGGGTGCCACGTCGAGGTCGTGAACCCGGGCTGGGAGAGCCTGGAGGAGCCCTTCAGCACGATGATCGCCGCGCAGTTCCACGCGGCGTGGGCGGAAAAGATCGGGGAGGACGAGTCGCTCGTCGACCCGACGCTGGCGAAGTTCGTGGCGCGTGGCGCCGGCGTCACCGCGCACGACTACGTCCGCGCGCGCCAGCGCGTGGAGGCGTTCTGGCTGGAGGTGCTCGCCTTCCTCGAGCGCTTCGACCTCCTCGTCACGCCGACGGTGGCCGTGCCGCCGTTCGCGGCCGACGCGAAGCCGCCCCGCGACATCGCCGGCGAGCGCGTGTCCGTGCTCGGCTGGATGCCGTTCACGTATCCGTTCAACCTCACGGGGCAGCCGGCAGCCAGCGTGCCGGCCGGCTGGACCGCCGAGAACCTTCCCATCGGTGTGCAGATCGTCGGACACCGTCATGCCGACGCGACCGTGCTGGCCGCCTGCGCCGCCTACGAGGCGGCGTGTCCCTGGAGTGACCGCCGTCCGCGCGCCTGAGCGGGCGCGCACGCAGCGCGCCAGGAGTCTCACCCGGTGAAGGACCGCACGCGTTGGGCCATCATCGTCGCCGTGCTCGCCGGCTCCCTCTCGCTGGTGATCTGGCTCGTGGTCATCGACGCACCGATCGTCGCGTTCACCGTGCGCCTCTACCGCGACAAGTATTTTCTTCGCGATACGGTCGCCGCGTGGGGGTGGATGGCGCCGGTGGTCTTCATCGCCATCCAGGCGCTCCAGGTGATCATCTCGCCGATCCCCGGCGAGGTCACCGGGCCGGTGGGGGGAGTGCTCTTTGGGACGACGTGGGCGGTCATCTACTCGACGATCGGCCTCACGGCGGGGACGCTGATCTGCTTCGCGATCGGGCGCAGGTGGGGTGAGCCGCTCGTGCGCCCGTGGTTCAGCGAGCACCACTGGAATCGTGTGAACTTCATCCTCGAGGCCGAGGGCGCGATCCTCTGCTTCATCCTCTACCTGATCCCCGGCTTCCCGAAGGACATCATCTCGTACCTGTTCGGCATCAGCCCGATGCCGTTCTGGGTCTTTGCCGTGGTGTCGACGGTCGGGCGCATTCCCGGGACGTGGATTTCGTCCTACTTCGGCGCCCACGTCGGCGAGCAGCAGTACCTCTACGCCATCGCCTTCATCGCATTGGTGTGCGCGGCCAGCCTGCCGCTCTTCTATTACCGCGAGCGGATCGTCAAGCGCTTCCACAAGCCCTCGCCCGAGCGGCGGCGGCCCCCGGCCCACCGCGGGAAAAAGACTTGACCCTCACGGTGCGGCCCCGGTAGGCTGGGTGTGCTCATGAACCGCTTGGTCAGCGCTCACGTGTCCTTCGGCTTTTTCTACTTCGCCGAGGTCTGCTCACGGCTCTGACCTGATCGAGGGGAGCCGCGGGGAGGCCGAACGCCCGCGGCGCAGGATGACGCAGCCGCGGGATGTCTTCCGCGGCTTTTTTGTTTCTCCGCGTCGTCGAGAGGGAGGCACCGGCACGGGCGGGCGTGAGCCCGGGTGTCCGTGCCGTAAGAGGAGAATCTCATGATCATCGTGTTGAAGTCGGGCTCCACGGACGCCGAAGTCGAAGACGTGTGTCGTCGCATCCGCGTGATGGGCTACACGCCCCACACGATCCGCGGCGAGGTGCGCACCGTGATCGGCGCCGTGGGCGACGACCGCGGCAAGGAGCGCTTGCGCGCGCTCGAGTCGTTGGAGATCGTCGAGACCGTCACGCCGATCCTCAAGCCGTTCAAGCTCGCCAGCCTGGAAGTGAAGAGCGAGCCGACACGGATCACGGTCGGAGATGCCGTGATCGGCGGCAAGAAGCTCGTCGTGATGGCGGGGCCGTGCTCGGTGGAGTCGCGCGAGCAGATCCTGGAAGTCGCCACGCGCGTGAAGGCGGCGGGCGCCGCGATCCTGCGTGGCGGCGCCTTCAAGCCGCGCACGTCACCCTACGCCTTCCAGGGGCTCGAGGAAGAAGGCCTCAAGTACCTCGCGGAGGCGCGGCGTGAGACGGGCCTGCCGGTGATCACCGAGGTCATGGAGCCCGACAAGGTCGCCGTCGTCGCCGAGCACTCGGATATTCTGCAGATCGGCGCGCGCAACGTGCAGAACTTCTCGCTGCTCCGGAAGGTCGGCGAGTCCGGGAAGCCGGTGCTGCTCAAGCGCGGAATGTCGACGTCGATCCAGGAGTGGCTGCTCTCCGCGGAGTATGTCCTCGCCGGCGGCAATCCGAACGTCATCCTGTGCGAGCGCGGCATCCGCACCTTCGAAACGGCGACGCGCTTCACCCTGGACCTCAACGCGGTGCCCGTGCTGAAGCGGCTCACTCACCTTCCGATCGTCGTGGACCCGTCGCACGGCACGGGGCACTGGGAATACGTCGAGGCGATGGCGTGCGCGGCCGTCGCGGCGGGCGCGGACGGCCTCATCATCGAGGTCCACCCCAAGCCCGAAGAGGCGCTGTCGGACGGGCCTCAGTCCCTCAAGCCGGAGCGCTTTGCCGCGCTCATGCAGCGGATCCGCCGGGTGGCGCTGGCGGTGGATCGGGAGGCCTAGGAGGCTGCGGCAACCGGGACGGCCGGCCGCCCCTGTTGCCGCAGCCTGCTCGGAGCAGGTTCCGACGCCCCAACGTTTATAATCACTAAGGCATGCTGGAGAAGATCCGCGCGGCGTTGCGCCGCAAACCGCTCCTCGGAGTCGGCATCTCGGTGGTCGTCCACGCCGCGCTGCTGATGGCGCTGCTGTGGGTGCATCCGGGGCGTACGCCCACGCAGAAACGGGGCGATGCGCTGATCGTCGAGCTGCCGAACCTGCAGGAGCCCGGTGGCCAGGGCACACCCGGGCCGTCGGCGAACGAGCCACTCACGCCCGTCGCGCCGGCACCGAAGGCGGCTCCGGCGCGCCCCGCTCGACCCCGGCCGGCCGCGGTCGCCCTTCCGGCACCTCCTGCGCCGCCGCGCGCGGCGCCGTCGCCGCGTGCCGTCGCAAGCGCGCCGCAGCCGCCGCCATCGACGGAGCGCGGCGACATGGCCACCACGAAGGCCGCGCCGCAACCGACGTCCGAGGCTGCGAAGCCCGAGCCCGCGAAGCCACAGCCTGCGCAGCCGGAAGGGCCGGCCGCGGTCGCGAGCCTACCGCCGAGCCCTCCCGGTCAGGTGGCGATGGTTCCACCGTCGTCGGCCCCGGATATTCGCTCTGCGCTCAGGCGAGGAGGCGGGGGAGGCGGCAGCGGGACCGGAGGCGCGGGCGGCAGCGGCGTGGGTCGTGCCGGCATCGAGGGTGAGCCGGTCGCGTTCGACAGCAAAGACCCGAACTTCAGCGACTACCTCGACCGGGTCCGGGCTCTGATCAAGCGGCACTGGAGCTACCCATGCGTCAAGAATGCCGATACGCGAGGCTGCGAGTACAAGACCGGCGTGCTGGTCATCGAATTCGGCATCCTCAGGAACGGCCAGCTGGGCTTCGTCGAGCTGCACCGGTCCTCGGGCTACTCGATCATGGACGACTTCGCACAGAACGCGATCAAGCTGGCCTCGCCG
>JBGOTH010000261.1:0-5126 GCA_041476345.1 Methylomirabilia bacterium | reverse complement strand
GTTGATGATGGGCACCACGCCGAAGCCCAGCAGCGCGAGCAGCGTGTTGCGCGCGTTGAGGTAGCGCGCGCGATCGCCGATGTCCTGCGCGGTCAGCAACACCTGCCCCACCGCGAGGCCGTGCCGCTTGAACGCGATCTCGTACTGCCACATCAGGGCTGACTGGCCCACGGCGGCCGCCGCTTGCTTCTCGGGAATCGACCGGGGCCGCTCCGCGAGGGCCAGGCGCGCCATGCCGGTGGCGATCGCGCCGGAGGTGACGAGCGCGACTTCACGATCGCGCCGTACCGCCGCCACATCGGCGGCGAGCTGCTCGATACGATCGGGCTCGGGTCCGATACCGGGCGCGGTGACGAGACCGCTGCCGACTTTCACCACCACCCGGCGCACCTTCGTCAGCTCGCGGCGCGGAGCCATCCGCTCTCCTCCAGACCGCGCACGACGCCGCGCACCATCTCCGGCAGTCCGGCGCCCGTGGCAGCCGAGATGGCGTGGAACGGTCGGCCCGCGCGGGCGCAGTGGCGTTCGACGGCCGCCAATGGCATCGCGTCGGGTGCCCAAAGGTCCGCCTTGTTGGCGACGACGATCTGTGGTCGCGCCGCAAGGTCGGGCGAGTACGCCGCAAGCTCCGCGTCGATGATCTCGAGGTCCTCGAGAGGGTCGCGCCCCGTCGCGGGATCGAGGTCGAGCAGGTGCACGAGCAGGCGCGTGCGTTCCGTGTGGCGCAGGAACTGGTGACCGAGGCCTTTGCCTTCCGAGGCGCCGGGAATCAACCCGGGCAAGTCGGCGATGACGAAGCTGCGCTCCGCGTCCACCCGCACGATGCCCAGCGCCGGCGTCAGCGTCGTGAACGGATAGTCCGCGATCTTCGGCTTGGCGGCGGACAGGCGGGAGACGAGTGTCGACTTGCCCGCGTTCGGGAAGCCGATGACACCGACATCCGCGAGGAGCTTCAGCTCGAGGTGCAGCCAGCGACCGTCGCCGGGCCGTCCGAGGTCCGCACGCCGCGGCGCGCGGTTGATGGAGGTCGCGAAGCGCGCGTTGCCCCGCCCCCCGCGTGAGCCAGCCACGCCGAGCAGGCGCTGACCGGGGAGCGTGAGGTCGCCGACCTCCTCGCCGGTGTCGCGATCGGTGACCACGGTCCCGAGCGGAACGCGCAGGATCAGATCGTCGCCGCCCGCGCCGTGCCGATTGGCGCCCTTGCCATGCTGTCCGCGTGGAGCCTTGTAGTGACGCTTGTAGTGGAAGTCGAGCAGCGTGGTCAGCGCGGGATCCGCGTCGAGCCACACCGTCCCGCCGTCGCCGCCGTCCCCGCCGTCGGGGCCGCCGCGCGGCACGAACTTCTCACGACGGAAGCTGATGCAGCCCGCGCCGCCGTCACCGCCCTGGACGTGGATGTCGATCTCGTCGATGAACATCAGAGACACGTCCGCTGCGAGGACACGCGGGCTGGGGGCGGCCCGCCGACCGTTAGGCCAGCGCGGTGATGATGCTGATGAGGCGTGAGTCGCCTCGTCGCGCGAATCGGACGTACCCGTCGATCTTCGCGAACAAGGTATCGTCCGCACCGCGGCCCACGTTGAGACCGGGCTTGAACCGCGTGCCGCGCTGCCGCACCAGGATGCTGCCACCGGTGACGAACTGGCCGCCGAACCGCTTGACGCCGAGCATCTGCGGGTTCGAGTCACGGCCGTTACGGGAACTGCCGACACCTTTCTTGTGAGCCATGTCGCTTCAGACCTCGATGGTGGTGATGCGAACCGTGGTCGCCGCCTGGCGATGGCCGCGGTTTCGACGATAGTTCTTGCGCCGCCTGAACTTCACGACGGAGATTTTGCGTAAACGCCCCTGCCGGACCACTTCGCCGGACACCCGCGCCGCCTTCAGCGCGTCGCTCCCGGTGACCACTTCACCGCCATCACGCGTGACCAGCAGCACCGAGCGGAACTCCACGAGCCCGCCCGTGTCCACCGGCAGCTTCTCCACCGCGATGACCTGCCCCGGTGCCACGCGGTACTGCTTGCCGCCCGTTGCAATGACCGCTTCCATCGACGTCAGATCCTTCCCAGTGTCTGTAGTGACAAGCCGCTATCAGACCATAGGCGGCCCGAGGGCGTCAACTCCGGGCGCCGAGGTACCCGGCCAGCTTCTTCCGCACGAAGAGCCTCGAGCGGTGCACGCGTGACTTCACGGCGGGCAGGCTGATCCCGAGGGTCTCTGCGATGTCGGGATTCGCCATTCCCTCGACATCGTGCATGACGAGGGCCGTCCGGTAGTCGTCGGGCAGCTCGGCGATCGCACTTTCCAGCGCGTCACGCAGCTCGCCGTTCACCGCGTTGTCGTCGACCCGCGGCGTCCAGTCGTCCATGGGCTCGAAGTGTAGTCCGTCGCCGTCGAGCGCGGGCAGCACGTCGTCGAGGGCGATCTCGTGCGAAGACTTTCCCCGTCGCGAGCGCAGCTTCTGGTACGCCGCGTTCGCCGCGATCCGGTAGAGCCAGCTCCCGAACTGCGATTCGCCCTTGAAGGCGCCGATCTTGCGCGCGGCGGTCCACAGCGCGTCCTGCGTCGCTTCCTCGGCGTCCTCGTTCGAGCCCGTGATCCGGTGCGTCAGGCGATAGACGCGATCGCCGTACGTGTCGACGAGCATCTCCGGCGCCTCCGGCGCTTCCGCACGGAGCGCCGCCAGGAGTACCGCGTCGCGGTCGACCTTCGGTCGGGTGTCCGTCGTCATCGCTTGATCTCGTAGAGCGAAAGGTAACGGTTCATTTCCTCCACACAGCCATCCATCACGCTGATGTCTTTCGTAAGCTTCGTGAGCAGCATCGCGCCTTCGAGCGAGGCCACCACGAAGTGGGCCACCGTCGCCGGGCGACAGTCGTCGGTGAGCTCTCCTCGCCGCTGCCCCTCGACGAGCGCCTGCGTCAGTCGTGCGCGCCAGCGCGAGAACAGCTCGGCCAACCGCGCCCGAAAGCCTTCGTGCACGTCCGACAGCTCGGCGGCGAGGTTGCCGAACACGCACCCGCCGACGCAGTGACGTTGATGCTGCGCGTCCCGAACCCGCCCGATGAAGCAACGGATCTGCGCGACTGGCGAGCCACCGGGGTCGGCAAAGCACGGCTCGAGGGCTCGCTCGAGGAACGCGTCCACGACACGATCGAGGATCGCGTAGCCGAGATCTTCCTTGTTCCGGAAGTGGTGATAGAAGTTGCCCTTGCCCACGCCGCTCGCGGTGAGTACATCGTCGAGCGAGGTGTTCTGATAACCCTTGAGGTGGATGAGGCGGGTCGCCGCCTCGATCACCACGTCCCGGGTCGACTTACGTTCCCTGGTGCTGGTCGCTGTCTGGGCTGTCATTTTTATGTACCAACCGGTCGGTACACACTCTACCGAGCATTACGCACCGTGTCAACAATTCGTTCTGATGACCTCTAAGACACCCTTGAGCCTCGAACGTGAAAGGCCTAGCGCACGGCCGGGAGTGTGCCGGCGAGATCCGCACAGCCAAGGCGAGCGCGGCGGGCCGGTGTGGACGGCCGACATCCGCAGCCGCCTCGGCGAGGACGGGAGGGCGTCCACACCGGCCCGCCGCGCTCGCCTTGGCTGTGCGGATCTCGCCGGCACACTCCCGGCCGTGCGCTAGAAGAGAGGAGCGGCCGCCCGCAGCGCCGCCATCACCAGCGGCTTCGGATAGAGGCCGAGGACCACCACGCCGAGCACGCAAAGAATGACCGCGAGCGCCAGTGGCGGTGCGACGACGATGCGCCCCGGGCGCTCCGGCGCCTCGATGTACATCCGCTTGGCGATGACGAGGTAATAGAAGAGCGCGACGACCGTGAGGATCGCGCCCAGCAGCACGAGCCAATAGAGTCCCGACGACGCGGCCGCCCAAAACACGTAGAGCTTCGCCCAGAATCCCGCGACGAACGGAATCCCGCCGAGCGAGAGCAGGAACAGCAGCATGGCGAGTGCGAGCAGTGGCGACCGCTGGGCGAGTCCGCGAAAGGCCGCCGTGCTTTCAGAGCCCTCGGCGCTGCCGACGGCCTCCACGACCAGGAAGGCACCCATGTTCCCGAAGACGTACGCGACGAGATAGAACAGCACCATCGCCGTCCCGGAAGCCGACGCCGCGGCAAAGCCGACGAGCATGTAGCCGATCTGCGCGATGCCCGAGTAGGCGAGCAGCCGCTTCGTGTTCTGCTGCGGCAGCGCCATGAGGTTCCCGGCAATCATCGTGATCGTGGCCAGCGCGGCGGCGATCGGGATCCACGCGACCACGCGGTCGCCCGCCCCCTCGTAGTACACGCGGAACAGCGCCACGAAGCCGGCCGCCTTCGGCGCCACCGAGAGCCACGCCACGAACGGCGTGCTGGCCGCCTCATACGTGTCCGGCACCCACATGTGGAAGGGAAAGGCGGCGATCTTGAACGCGAAGCCCGCGAACGTGGCGAGCAATCCGAGGACGAGCAGTGGTGGCCCGGTCGCGAACGCTTTCGCCACGCCCGCCAGGCTCGTGGTGCCGGCGGCGCCGTAGACGAACGACAGCCCGTACGCCATCACCGCCGACGAGACGCTTCCCACGAGGAAGAACTTCAGCGCCGCCTCCACCGCCCGCGGGTCACGCTTGACGAAGCCGGTGAGGACGTAGAGCGGGATCGACATCAGCTCGAAAGCGAGGAAGAGCAGGATGAGGTCGCGCGCCGACGCCAGCACGCACATGCCGAGGAGCGACCCCAGGACGAGCAGGTGATACTCCCCCGCCCGCCGCGCGAAGACAGGATCGGTGGACGACAATCCTGCGAGCAGCCCGATGAACGTCGCCGCGAGGAAGAGCCGCTTGCCGAAGATCGCCAGTCCGTCGAGCACGAACATTCCGTTGAGCGACGGCGCCATCGGCGTCAGCACGAAGCTTCCCGCGAGCAGGACGAGCACGCCGCCCGTGGCGATCCACCCGAGGCGCCGGCGATCCGCGCCGCGCCCGATGACCATGGCACCGAAGACGACCAGGATCGTGATCAGCAGCCCCACCTCCACGGAGAACGGCAGCCAGCGCGTCACGGACTGACGATCCGCGAGAGCAGGGGCACGGTGGCGGTGTCGACGGGGCCGAGCGCGAGCCACGGCGTCGC
>JBGOTH010000260.1:0-5130 GCA_041476345.1 Methylomirabilia bacterium | reverse complement strand
GCGCGCGATGATGCCGCGCTCCGCCAGGTCCCGCGTGCGCTCCGCCTGGTCGAGCGCGCGCTGCAGCTCGTTCTCCCGCACCGCGAGGAGGCGCTCGAGGGCGGCCTTGTAGTCGCGGGCCGCCTGGAGCTGCTCGGCGCGTGAGCTTTTGACCTGGGCGCGCAGGTCGGCAAGGGACGAGGGCTGTGCCAGGGCCGGACCGGCCGTCAGGACGAGCGCGATCAGGCCGACCCCGGCGCCGCGACGCATGATTCCACGGTACGCGCTTTCCTTGACTTCACAAAACCGCGGGACTTAGGCTCAAGGCGCAGCGGAAGGAGCTTCGTGCATGGCCAAGCTGGACGCGTTCTTCAAGCTGATGTTCGACACCGGGGCGTCCGACCTCCACATCGTGGCCGGGCAGCCGCCCATCCTCCGTGTCAACGGCGAGCTCGAGCGGGTGAAATACGACCCGCTCGACGACGAGAGTCTCCGGGCGATGCTCTACGAGATCGCGCCCGAGCAGAAGGTCAAGGTCTACGAAGAGACGGGCGACGTCGACTTCGGCTACGAGATCCCGGGCGTAGCCCGTTTCCGCGCCAACTTCTTCATGCAGCGCGCCGGCTGCGGCGCCGTGTTCCGCCAGATCCCGACCAAGATCGTCACCGCCGACGAGCTCGGCCTGCCGCCCATCCTCAAGCGCGCCGCCCTGCTCAACAAGGGCCTCGTGCTCGTCACCGGCCCCACGGGCTCGGGCAAGTCGACGACGCTCGCCGCCATCGTCGATCACGCGAACCGCAACCGGCAGGACCACATCATCACGATCGAGGACCCGATCGAGTTCGTCCATCAGAGCCAGGGCTGCCTCGTGAACCACCGCGAGGTCGGCACGCACACCCGGTCGTTCTCGGCCGCCCTGCGCGGCGCGCTGCGTGAGGACCCCGACATCGTCCTCGTCGGTGAGATGCGCGACCTCGAGACGATTCGGCTGGCGCTGGAGGCGGCCAACACGGGTCACCTCGTCTTCGGCACCCTGCACACGACGAGCGCGTCGAAGACGATCGACCGCGTGATCGAGGTGTTCCCCGCCGAAGAGCAGGCGCAGGTGCGGAACGGCCTGTCCACCGCCCTGAAGATCGTCGTGGCGCAGAACCTATTCAAGCGCGTCGACAAGAAGGGCCGCTGCGCCGCCCTCGAGATCCTCGTGTGCACGCCCGCCGTGTCGAACCTCATCCGCGAGAACAAGACCGTCCAGATCCCGTCGGCCATCCAGACCGGCAGGAACTTCGGGATGCAGATGCTCGACGACGCGATCATGGAGGTCCTCAACAAGAAGTGGATCAGCCCGGAAGAGGCGTACATGAAGTGCACGGACAAGAACAAGTTCCGGGCGTTCCTGAAGACCCCGCCCGACGACCTCAACGGCTAGCCACAATTGACGGCCATGGGCCGTCAAGGATAAGGACCGGTCATGCGTAAGGGTGAGATCGACGACATGCTGGCGGCGATGCTGGACTCGCACGAGAACGTGTCCGACCTGAACGTGACGGTGGACCGGCCCCTCCAGGTCGAGTCCTCCGGCGAGCTGGTCGGCGTGCCCGTGACCCCGCCGGTGGAATCGCTCACGCCGTTTCAGACGGAGATCTTCGCGCTCAACCTGATCAACGGCGACCGGCGGCTCTGCCAGTTCCTCGTGGAGCAGGGCTCGTGCGACAGCTCCTACTGGCTGCCCGGCAAGGCGCGCTTCCGCGTCAACATCTTCTCGCAGCGCGGCAACATCTCCTGCGTCCTCCGGAAGCTCGAGACGAGGATTCCGACGCTCGAGGAGCTGAAGCTTCCCGACGCCTTCGGCAAGATGACGGGCGAGAAGAACGGGCTCATCCTCGTGACGGGGGCCACCGGCTCCGGCAAGACGACGTCGCTCGCCGCGCTCCTGAACGAGTTCAACTCGACGCGCGCGATCCACATCGTCACCCTCGAGGATCCCGTCGAGTACGTGCATCCGAACCGCAAGGCCACCTTCAACCAGCGAGAGCTCGGGGGCGACTACGACAGCTTTGCCAACGGCCTGCGCGCGGCGCTCCGCCAGGCGCCGAAGATCATCCTCGTGGGGGAGATGCGTGACCGGGAGACGACGGAGCTGGCGATCAAGGCCTCGGAGACGGGCCACCTCGTGCTGTCCACGCTGCATACGGTGACCGCGGGGCAGGCCATCAACAGGATCGTCGGCATGTTCGACCAGGAAGAGGAGCGGCAGATCCGCCAGCGCCTCGCCGACACCGTGCGGTGGGTGGTGGGGCAGCGACTCCTGCCGAAGGTCGGCGGCGGACGGGTCGCCGTGCACGACATCCTCGGGAACACGATCCGCTCCAACGAGCTCATCCTGCACGGTGAGTCGGAGGGCAAGTCGTTCTACGAGATCCAGGAGGTCGGCGAGCCGTTCGGCATGATGACCTTCGACCAGGCGATCATCCGCGCCTACGAGGCGGGGATGGTCACCGAAGAGAACGCCGTGTCGTACGCCACGCGCAAGGCGATCGTGCAGCGCGGCATCGACAAGGTGAAGCAGACGCGCGGCGAGAAGACGTCGGACGTCGAGGGCCTCAAGCTCGACCGGGACTACAACCGGACGATCGAGAAGAAAAAGTAGGCGTCATGGCCGACGAACAGACGACGAGCTTCGACGCCACCGCGCGCCCCGCGCTGGTGTGCGTGGACGCACCGGATCGACGGACCGCGGTGACGGCGGCGCTCACCGAGCTCGGCTACGCGCCGGACGTGCCGGCGGACGGCGTCGACGCCACCGACCGGCTGCGCAAGACGGCCTACGCGGTCGCGGTCGTCGACGAGACGTACGACGGCGCGACGCCGCTCGACAATCCTGTCCTCAAGGCGCTCGCGGCCATGAGCATGACAGTGCGGCGCTACATGTTCGTGGCGCTCCTCGGCGCCGACGTGAAGACTCTCGACAACGGCACGGCCTTCTCGCGCAGCGTCAACGCGGTCGTGAACGTCAACGACCTTGGCCACCTCGCCCCGGTCCTCCGACGCGCCATCGCGGACAACGACGCCTTCTATCGGGTCTTCCGGGAGGTCCTCCAGGCTGCGGGAAGGCGCTAGCGCGGCGCCGAGCGGGGCGCGGCTCTCCGCGCGGCGCGATCGACGGTTCCGCCGGCTCCCCGCGCTCCGTGTTCGCGGTGCTGCGTCCGCGCTCGCGTTCGTCGAGGCCGTGGGTTTCTGCTCGACCTTCTACCGCTTCGCCGACGGCGTGCCGTGTCTCTGGGAGGCCGTGGCGGGCCGCGCGGCGCCCCGCTGGCCGCGCCACTCCCATCACGACGCGGCCATCGGTCTCACGTGGCGGCTCAAGGACGACCTGCCGGCGGCCCGGCGCGTGTACTACGGCAAGATCCTCCGCGGCCGCCCCTGCCTCGTCGCCCTCGACGCTTTTCCGGCGTTCTACGCGCTGATCCGCGGCGCGCAGCGCGCTCGCGACTATCGAATGGAGTACGAGGCCGGCCGTCTCACCCTCAACGGACGACGCATCATGGACGCGCTGGCGGCCGATCATCCGCAGTACACGCGAGGGCTCCGGGCGAGTTGTTTCATGCTCGAGGCGCGGCAGACGCGCGAGTTCGAGCGCGCGATGGGTGAGCTCCAACAGGGGTTGTGGGTGGTGAAGACCGAAGAGCGCTACGAGCCGAGCTTCTCGTACCGCTGGGACCTGCTCGAATCGTGGCTGCCCGCGGTGGTCGCCGAGGGGCGCCGTCTCTCGCGCGCCACGGCGGCCGCACGGCTGGTGGAGCGCTATGCGCGCGCTGCCGTGTACACGCGGCCCGCGATTTTACGCAGGCTCTTCGGTCTCGACGAGCGGGAGGTGACGGCGGTGGTGACCGTCCTCGTCGCCCGCCGCGTGCTCGTCGAGACGCCCGTCAGCGGTTGGCCCGGCCGCTGGCTCGTGCACGCGCCGGCCGTCGAGTGAAGAGGGGGCACCTGGTGGTACGCTGAGACCGGTGGACGACCGGGCGATCGATCGCGGCCGCGGCACCGTCGAGTGGGAACACTACTGCGAGCGCTGCGGCGCCAGGATGGAAGAGCAGAAGTGCAAGATCCTCTGCCGAAATTGTGGTTTCTATCGAGATTGCGCCGACCCTTGACGTTGTCGCCCGCCTGCTAGACTGAGCCGTCCGATGGATCCCGAGTGGAGCGACCCCGAGCTGCTGCAGCACGTCTTCGACGAGACGTCGGTGTTGCGCAAGCCGATGCGCGGGATCATCGCCGGCTACCACGTGCTCCCGTACATCCTGGTCGGCACCGACCATACATCCGCGGCGAAATCCGTCGAGGTCCGTGGACGCATCAAGGTGTCGCCGCGCCTCGTGATCGCGCCGGGGCGCGACGGGCCGACCTACGGCGAGCTGTTCGGCGAGAGCGAGCTGATGGACCAGCGCATCGTCGCTCGGATGTTCAGCTTCAAGTACGCCGGGCGCGTGAGCCTCGAGAGCGACGATCTCAAGATCCGCCGCCACGACCGTGACGCCGGCAGCCACGTGGAGCGGGTGCTGGAGGAGTTGTCGCAGCGGGAGATCATCGACACCGGCGTGATCGTCTCGCCGGACGCGCGCTTCTATCCCGTGTCCCTCGACCGCTTCATCCGCGAGATCCTGGACCAGGAGTTCCGCGAGTAGCGCCCCGGCGCCCAACCGTTTCGCGAACCCCGGTGTTGACACGTGCGGACGGGAACTTTAACGTGATGCGCACGGTCCGACCGTTGGAGGTGGCTCTGATGAAAGTTCCGGCGCTCGTCGCCGCCGTCATCATGGTCCTCGGCGTGCTCGGCGCATCACTGATGGCTGACGCCCAGGGCCCGATCCGGATCGGCGCGTCGTTGTCGCTGACCGGCACCTACGCGAAGCTCGGCAAGAACCAGCACGAGGGCTACCAGCTCTGCCAGAAGGACCTCAACGCCAAGGGCGGGCTGCTCGGCCGCAAGGTGGAGTTCGTCGTCTACGCCGACCAGTCGCTGCCGCCCACCGGCGTCCGGCTCTACGAAAAGCTGATCACCGAGGACAAGGTCGACGCGGTCATGGGCCCGTACTCGTCGCCCATCACCGAAGCGGTCGCCAACGTGACGGAGAAGTACAAGAAGGTGAT
>JBGOTH010000259.1:0-5133 GCA_041476345.1 Methylomirabilia bacterium | reverse complement strand
GAACGGCCGCGCCACCGGCGAGGACGACGGGTATCTCAAGCTGGTCTTCGACGCCGGACAGGAGCGGCTCCTCGGTGCGCAGGTCGTGAGCTATGCCGGCGCCGAGCTGATCCAGATGGCGACGCTGGCGATCCGCACCGGGGCTACGGCGAGCGTTCTCGCGGCGCAGATCTCCGTCCATCCGAGCCACACCGAGCGTTTCATCAAGATCGCCGCTCACGACTACCACGAGATCTGTGAGGTAAAAGCGTGAAGCTCCTCGTCCTCTGCTGCATCGGATTGTTGCTCGCGGGCTGCGGCGGCGTGTCCCAAGAGGCAGCGCCATCGCGCGCGTCGGTGCGCGGGCAGCAGCTGCCAACCGTCGCGGGCACGACGTGGAGGTGGAGCAACGGGAACGGCGTCGAATTCCTCCCGGGCGGGCGGGTGCGATTCACCAACTATGCGTACGGAGGTGCGTGGCAGCAGGACGGCGCCAACGTGACGTTCGACCAGAATGGAGCGACGCTCTTCGACGTCGTCATCGCTGGCGACGTCATGAGCGGGACGTGGCGGCGGCTCAAGGGAGACGACACGCGCTCCACGTCCCCGACGTATTTGAGGAGATCGCCCGGCAACGCCGAGTGACGGGCGTCGCTACGCGCGCACCGTGTCCTCGACCGCTCCGATGGCGTCCGCGGCCTGCGTACGCACCTCGCGCGTCTTCTCCCCGAGAAAGTCCTGGATGTCTTTGCCCCACAGCCAGACGACCACGGCGCCTGTGATCATGCCGGCGGCGAACACGTCACGCGCTCGCATGATCAGAGCCGCCCCGTGAGGGCGAGGATGACGACAAGGATGGTGCTCAGCATTTTAGTTCTCCTGGGACGAAGTGTTTTTGCCGATTAGACCTTGATCCAACCCCGCGGTTTTGATCGCGGCCCGCCGCGCCAGGTACTGGTCGATGCGTCGCTCGATCTCGATAGGGAACTCGGGCACCGGGCCCGCGAGCTGGTGCCGGTAGACGCGGAGCATGATCTCGCGAAAGATCGGCAAGGCGGTTCTGCCCCCGGTCTCCTTGTCACCGAGCTCGCGATCGTCGTCGAAGCCGATGCGGACGGCCACCGTGATCCCCTGCGGCCCGTACGTGGACCCGATGAACAACGCGTCGCGGAAATCGCTCGTCGTTCCGGTCTTGCCCATCACCGGGATCGGGAAGTCGCGGCCGGCGAGAATGTGAGCGGTGCCTTCCGGGAGGCGGACCACGCCGCGCAGCCCCTCCTGGATCAGGCTGAGGCTGGTCGGGTCGATCTCCAGCGCAGTCCGGGGCGTCTGGTAGAGCACGCCGCCGGCGACGTCGGTCACGCGATCGACGATGTGAGGCTCCGCCAGGATCCCGGAGGCCATCGCGCGATAGACGCCCGCCAGCTCGAGCAGCTTTACCTCCGACGCCCCGAGCGCCGTCGTGATGTAGGGCGAAAGCGGGCTGCGGATTCCCAGCTCCCGCGCGGTCTGGATCATCCGGTCCACGCCGATTTGGCGGGCGATCCACACCGCGACCGCGTTGCGCGACTCGGCGAGCGCCTGGCGCGTCGGCATCCGGCCCTTGAACTGGTTGTCGTAGTTCGTGATCCACTTCACAGCGCGATCGGCCCCCATCGGCACCGCGATCGGCTCGTCGGGAACCATCGTGTCCAGATCGAGGTCGTGCCGGAAGGCGGCCAGGTACACCAGCGGCTTCCACGCCGAGCCGGGCTGTCGCAGCGACTCCGTCGCGCGGTTGTAGTCGGAGGAGCGCGCGGGGCGGTCGTTGTAGATCTTCCGGCCGCCCGCCTCCGCGAGGATCCCGGCGTCCGCGTTACGTAAAACTACGACCGAGCCCTGGATCAGTCCTTTCGCCTCGGGGTGCCGCCGTTCGTAGACGGCGAGACCGTTCTCGAGGGATTCGTTCACGATGGTCTGCACCCGCCCGTCCACCGTGGAGAGCACCGCGATCCGCCCTCGCAAGAGGTCCTCGACCCCGAAGCGGCCGGCCCCGTGTCGTTTCAACTCCTCGAGGACCGTGTTGGTTGCGGCGGTCGCGCGAGTCCCGACCGGTCTCTCCCTCGTCACGACGATGGGCTCGGCCTGCAAGCGCTTCGCGAGGTCCGTTGGGATGGAGCCGTTGCGCGCCATCAGCGCGAGGATCTCGTTGCGGCGACGCAGGGGCCGCGGGTTGCCGGGCACCGGCGCGTAGTCCCGGGGAGCCTTGGTGATCCCCGCCAGCAGCGCCGCCTTCCCCGCGTCCTCCGGCGTGTAGCTCGACAGCGGCTTCCCGAAGTAATACGCCGAACCGGCGGCGAAGCCGTACTGGCCGTTGCCCAGGTAGTTGAAGCTCGCCGCGCGGGCGAAGATCTCGCGCTTGGCCTGGTCCCGCGATCCGAAGTGTCGGCGCATCTCGTCCTCGAGCCACAGGGCCAGCCGCATCTCTTCCAGCTTCCGGAGAAGCTTGTTCGTGGTCGGGACACCGAGGATCGAGGACATGACCCAGGCGGTCGCCGTGTTCCGGAATAGCACCCTTCCGTTTTCCCGACTCGAGCGGTCCCGGAGGAAGTACCCGCGCACGAGCTGTTGCGTGAGCGTCGAGCCACCGTCGGGGAAGCGCAGCCGGACCGCGCGGTCGCCTTTCCACCAGGCGGCGACCGAGTGCACCACGATCTTGTACGCGACCCTCGGAAGCGCCCGGTATTCCACGCCGGAGTGGGAGAAGAAGTTCTTGTCTTCGGCGGCCAGGATGGCGTTGCGCAGCACGGGAGGTATCTCGTCGTACGACACGACCCGGCGATTCTCACGCGCGACCTCGACCAGCACCTCGCCGCGGGCGTCGTGAATTCGCCCGGTCGCGTCGACCTCGAAGCGGATGAAGGGTTCGAGATCGGGTAGGAGCCTCCGATCGAAGTAGATGTGGTGGACGAGTCCCACGACCGGGAGCAGGAGCAGCAGCGCGAGACACGACGCCACGAAGGTGAGGGGATGGCGCGCGCACGCGGACCAACCCGCCGACAGCGCGCGGCGGCCCACGACGACGAGGTAGGCGGCGGCGGGCTCGACGCGATCAGCAACCGCGTCGTACGCCCGCCGGAGCATCTCAATCATCCCGCTCGAATCCTGGGTCAGAGTCTTCCATGCGCCAGCGACAGGAACACGAGCCAGACGAGCGCGCCCGTCGCCACGCCGACGGCGATGCCGGCACAGTCACGCAGCTCACCACGTCTGAACGCTCCACGTTGCTGTTCCGCGCTCGGTAAAGACGCGGCGGTCGATGCGATGATCATGCTGTGAATCCTAGGACCCGTCCGTCGGCCCGCCTAGTGGATCAAAGTCCAATACGAGAACCGGTAGACTGACCGGGTGGTGATCCTGGCCGTCAATTGCGGGAGCTCGTCCTTGAAATTCCAGCTCGTCGACGCCGGCCCTGACGGCGAGCGGCGGCTCGCGCGCGGGCTCGTCGAACGGATCGGTGGCGCAGCCCTCGTGACGCTGGAGGCGGAGGGACACCCGGCGCGTCGCGAGACGACGGCGGTCGCCGACCACGAGACGGCCGTCGCCACGATGTTGACGTGGCTCGACGACCCGGCCGTCGCCCTGGCCCCGCCGGCGGCGGTCGGTCACCGCATCGTGCACGGTGGCGCCCGCTTCACGTCTCCGACCATGCTCACCGACGCGGTGGTGACGGCGCTCGCCGAACTTCGGGAGCTTGCACCCCTGCACAACGCGCCGGGCGTGGCGGGCATCCGTGCGTGCCGGCGCCATCTGCCGGGGGTTCCGATGGTGGCGGTCTTCGACACGAGCTTTCACGCGACGCTGCCGGAGGTGGCCTATCGGTACGCGATCCCGACGGCGCTGGCCGACCGGCACGGCATCCGTCGCTACGGCTTCCACGGCATTTCGTACGCGTACCTGCTGGCGCGCTATACCGAGCTCACCCAGCGTATGCCCGACACGCTCGACATGATCGCGCTCCATCTCGGCAACGGCTGCTCGGTGACTGCCATCCGCGCGGGCCACTCCGTCGACACCTCCATGGGGTTCACGCCGCTCGAGGGTCTCGTGATGGGCACGCGCGCGGGCGATCTCGATCCCGCGATCGTGGGGGTGCTCGCGGAACGGGAAGGTGTCAGCGTCACCGAGGTCGAACGGTGGCTCAACGAGCGCTCGGGGCTGCTCGGGCTGTCCGGCACGAGCCGCGACATGCGCGAGCTGCTCGCCCGGATGCATGACGATCCCCGCGCCCGCCTCGCCGTCGAGATCTTCTGTTACCGCGCGCGCAAGTACATCGGCGCATATCTCGCGGCGATGGGCGGGGCCGGCGCGCTCGTCTTCACCGGCGGCATCGGCGAGCACGCGCACGAGGTACGCGCCCGCGTGTGCGACGGGCTCGCGTGGGCGGGCATCGCCCTCGATCCCGTCGCCAACGCGGCCGCGCACGGAGACGCGCGCATCGGCACCGCGGCGGCGACGATCGACACGTGGGTCATCGCCGCCGACGAGGAGCGGATGATCGCGCGTCAGACGCGCGCTGCGCTGGCCACCGGGGAGACGTGAGGCCGGAGGAGCCACCGTTTCACCACCTCCACGACGGCGAGGTACGTCACCGTCACGAGGGCGAGGAAGACGAAGAAGGTGGCCGGGAGCGGGACGAACCCCAGTGCCGCCGCGAAAGGCATGAACGGCAGGGCTACCGCCACCGCGACGATGAACAGGGTGGTCGCGGTCAGAGCGAGACTGGGCCGGCTCCGCAACGGATTGCCGGCCGTGCGAATGACGAAGAGCACGAGCGTCTGCGTGGCCAGCGATTCCACGAACCACCCCGTGTGGAACTCCGCCTCCCCCGCGTGGAACCAGCGCAACAGCACGACGAACGTCGCGAAGTCGTAGAGCGAGCTGATGGGGCCGATGACCAGCATGAACTTCCTGATGATCGCGATGTCCCAGCGCTGGGGCTTCATCACGAAGGTCTCGTCCACGTTGTCGGTGGGGATGGTCACCTGGGCGAGGTCGTAGAGAAAATTGTTGAGAAGGATCTGCAGCGGCAGCATGGGCAGGAAGGGCAGGAACACGATGCCCGCCGCCATGCTGAACATGTTGCCGAAGTTCGAGCTCGTTCCCATGAGCAGG
>JBGOTH010000258.1:0-5136 GCA_041476345.1 Methylomirabilia bacterium | reverse complement strand
GGCACGATCGCGAGGTGCACGGGGTTCACGCCTTTCACGTGGCCGGCCAGCATGTGGATCGCGTGCTCCGCCTGCTCGAGCGGCAGCGAATACGTGTGCATCTTCTCGAACGGATACCGCCCTGACTCGATGATGTCGATCGCGCGGAACGTCTCGTCGACCGGCATGCTGAGGACGCCCCGGATCGTCAGCTCCTTGTAGATCACGTCGTCGACCGGCACGTCCTGCGCGACCCTCAAGCCCTTCAACCCGGCCATGACGACGCGGCCCTTGCGCGCGGCGATCCCGATCGCGTGGTTCAGCGACTGCGGCGCGTACGGCGTGGTGTCGACGACGACTTCCGCGCCACCGCCCGTCGCCTCGCGCACCGCCGCCACGACGTCGCGCGCTTCGACGTCGATCGTGGCGTCCGCGCCCAGCGCGCGCGCGAGCGCAAGCTTCTCCGCGTCGCGCCCGAGGCCGGTGATCACGACCTGCCGCGCGCCCGCTTCCTTCGCCGCGATCACGCAGCACAGCCCGCGCTGCCCCGCGCCGAGGATCACGACGCGCTCGCCGGGCGCCGTCTTCGGAATCGAGACGGCCCACGACAAGCCGGCTGCGAGCGGGTTGAACATGACGGCCACGCCCGCGGGAATCTTCGGATTCACCTTCTTCATCACGGAATGGGGCGAGAGGTACATGTGCTCGGCGTAACCACCCCAGAGGTGCGGCGTCTTGTTCACGTCCGTGTAGCCGTACGTCCCGCCACGCTTCGCGCAGAGACGCGGCTCCCAGCGTTTGCACGGCTCGCACGTGCCGCAGCCGTAGCCGGAGCGCATGGCGACACGATCGCCTTCGACGACGCCCCAGCGCTTTTTTGCGTTCGCGCCGATCTCTTCGATGACGCCGAGCGGCTCGTGCCCGGGAATCACGGGATACGGCGTGTAGTCCTCGTGCTGCGGCTGCGCGCCCTCGTATTGCTCGTAGTCGCTGCCGCAGATGCCGCACGCCTCGATGCGGAGCAGACCGTCGTCGGTGCCAATGGGTGGCCGCGCGAACTCGCGCGCCTCCAGCGTCTTCGGTTTGGTCAGCACCATCGCGGGAACGGCGGCAGCCATAAATCACCCGAGCGCGACGCCGGCTTCGCCGGTGGCGCGCTCGTGGGGGGCTTGGGGGGCGCCCGGAGCCCCCCAATCCAAGGTGGTCACCCGCCGCAGCTCGCGCTTGTGCGCCATGTCGTCGAAGGGGCTCGCGCGGTGCATCGTGCAGCGGTTGTCCCAGATCACGAGGTCGCCCACGCGCCACTGGTGGCGATACACGAACTGCGGTTGGGTGGCGTGCTCGATGAGATCGCCGAGAAGGAGCCGGCCTTCGGGCACCGGCCAGTCGATGATCCGCGACGCGTGCGCGGCGAGGTAGAGCGAGCGGCGCCCCGAGCGCGGCAGCGTGCGGACGAGCGGGTGCACGGCGCCCTTCAGCCTCTCGTGCTCGTCGCCCGAAAATTCGAAGCCGAGGAGCCAGCGCGAGTGCGTGACGGAGTGGTGCGCGCGCAGGCTCTCGATCTTCTCCTTCATCGCGACGGGCAGCGCGTCGTAGGCCGAGCGCAGGTCCGCGTACTCCGTGTCCGCGGCGACGGGCGGCACGACCTTGGCGGACAGCATCGAGTAGCGGCCCGGCGGATCGACGAACGACGCATCCGTATGCCACAGGCGGTTTCCGAGCACGTACGCGCGCCGCCGGTCGTCGGCGTTCCAGATCTCTCCGCTCGCGGCGAGGTTCGAGATGTCGGACACCGCCTCGTCGCCGAGTCGGCTCTTGCCGAGGGCGGCGCTGCCCGTCCGCGTGTGGAGCGCGCCGTCCAGCCTCTCCCCGAACGCAATCTGTTCTGCGTCCTCGAACGGCTGGTCGCGGAACACGAGGATCGCGTGCTCGTCCATCCCCGCTCGGATCTGCTCGAGCGTCTCGCGATCGTGAACGCGGCGCAGGTCGACGGCACTGACTTCGGCGACGAACGTCGGGTGCAGCTTCCTGAACGTGAGCGTCATGACTGTCCGACCTCCGCGCGGAGCTTCGTGTGCAGCTTTCCGAGCGCCTCGATCATCGCATCGACAGAGCGCGCGCCGGCCTGGAAGATCGCCGTCGCGTTGACCGTCACGCCCTGAAAGCCCATCGCGCGCAGCGCGGCCGCGCGCGCCACCACCTGGTCGTGCTCGGCGTAGAAGCGCTTGCCCGCGGCATCCTTCGGCGGAGACGCAACCATGCTCTGCAGGCCGATCTCTTTTGGATCACGGCCGGCGTCTTCAGCCGCGCGGTAAATTGCCGCGAGCGCGCGCTTCGCGCTCGCGGCGTCGCTCACCTGGCTCGCGAGCCAGCCGTCGCCGAGCTCGCCGACACGGCGCAATGCCCGCTCCGAATTGCCGCCGACCCAGATGGGGAGCCGGTGGCCCTGCGGCGGCTTCGGCTCCATCGCCATCGCTTTGATCTTGTAGTAGCGGCCGTCGAAGTCGACCTGCGGGTCGCTCCACCAGTGGCGCAGGAGACGGATCGCCTCGTCCATCCGCGCGCCGCGGGTATGGAAATCCTCGCCGAGCGCTTCGTACTCGGATTCCTGCCAGCCGACGCCGACCCCGAGACGGATGCGCCCGTCCGACAGCGTGTCGAGCGTGCTCACCTGCTTCGCCACGAGCGTCGGGTGACGCTGCGGCAGCACGAGCACTTCCGTCCCGATCGTGATGCGCGACGTGACGGCGGCGATCTGGGCGATGACGATGAACGCTTCGAGGATCGGCATCGTCGCGGAATACGGCCCGGGCGGGCGCCCCTCGATGGGATAGCCCATGACGACGTGATCGAACACGTCGATGTGGTCGTAGCCGATCCGCTCCACTTCGCGCGCGAAGCGGCGGACGGCCTCGCCGCCTTCGCGATACGACACGCTGGGAAATTCGACGCTGAGTTTCATGTGCTCCCTTATCTGCGTAGTTTGGGAATCAGCCGCGCGGCGACTTCGTCGACCTGCGCGAGCTGGTCACCGCCGGCGAAACGCAGCGCGATGTGAGACACGCCCGCGTCGATCCAGCGCTGGAGGAACTCGACGGCGCCCTCGATCGGCCCCGAATAGCCGGCCTGACGCGCGCGGATCACCTTCGCGGGCGCCGCGTAGTAGCTCTCGAGGAACGAATCCATGCGCTGCTCGGCGGCCGCCGTGCTCGGATCGAGGGCGAGCGTGATGTACGCGGCGCCGATGACGTCACCGGGCTTGCGTCCCGCCGCGCGCGCCGCGGATTGCACGCCCGGGAATTTCTCGGCGAAGACCTCGACGCTCGGCCCTGTCGGAAACCACGCGTCGAAACGCGCAGCCTCGCGCAGCGCCGTCGGGCCGCTGCCGCCGATCCAGATGGGCGGGCCGCCGGGACGATGCGGCTTCGGCTCCACCGTGACGTCGTCGAGCGTGAAGTGCTTGCCGCTGAAGCTCACGTGGTCACGTGACCACAGCGCGCGGCAGATCTCGAGCGTCTCCAGGAAGCGCCCGACGCGGCGCTCGAACGGCACGCCGGCGTGCGCGAATTCCTTGCGGATCGGCGGCGTATCGGAGGCGATGCCCATGCCGAGGATCACGCGGCCCTCGGCGATGCGATCGAGCGTGCCGACCACGTGCGCGAGCACCACCGGATTGCGCAACGCGGGCAACAGCACGCCGGTGCCAAGTCGCACGCGCGTCGTGCGCGCGGCGACGGCGGCGAGGAGCGTCAGCGGTTCGTGGCGCGGTCGCGCGGTGATCGAGTCGCCGATCCAGACCGAATCGAAGCCCGCCTTCTCGGCGCGCTCCGCCATGGCGAGCATCGGCGCCGTTTCGGGGCGCCCGGACATCACGGATTCACGCGTGGGCAGCAGCACACCGAGCTCGACCGTCATTCCGTTCTCCTCTCGGGACTGAGCGCCCATATCATACGGGCTTGTGACTGTTCCAGGGACGTTCGCGGCGCTGCGAACGCCGACCTATTCGCGCTACTGGTTCGGACTCGTGTGTTACGTCCTCGGCCACCGCGCCGAGTACGTGACGTACGCGTGGATCATGTGGCAGCTCACCGAGAGCCCGATGCACCTCGGCTACCTCGGCATGGCGCAGGGGCTTCCGCTGCTCGTGTTCCAGCTCGTGGGCGGCGTCCTCGCGGATCGCGTGAACCGGCTCCGTCTCCTGGTCGTCACGCAGGCGCTGACGTCGATCACGCTGACGATCGCGTTCACGCTCGCGTTCCTCGGCATCATTCGCGTCCCCCACCTGTTGGCGCTCGCGGCGCTGAGCAACACGTTCCGCGCGTTCGACGAGCCGAGCCGCATGTCGCTGATCCCGCAGCTCGTGGACCGTGCGAATCTCCGGAACGCCATCGCGCTCGGCTCGATTCCGTGGCAGGCGGGTCGCATGATCGCGCCGTCGATCACGGGGCTCCTGATCGCCGCGTTCGGCGGCACGATCGGCTTCGGGATCGCGATGGTGTCATCCTACGGCGCGCTGATCCTCTACAGCGGGCTCAAGATCGGCGGCGGAGCGCAGACGAGCCAGGACCAGAACCCCTTCCGACAGTTCCTCGAAGGCATGCGCTTCGTCGGCGGGCACTTCGTGTTCAAGAGCCTCATCGGCCTCGCGCTGCTGAACAGCCTCTTCGGCATCTCGTACGTGACGCTCCTGCCGATCTACGCCGACAAGTATTTTCACGCCGGCTCGGCCGGGTACGGGCTCCTGCAGGCGGCGCACGGCGCGGGCGCGCTCGTGGGCACGTTCACGCTGGCGTCGATCGCGAACCGCATCCGTCACCAGGGCACCGTGCTGCTGTTCGGCGCCGTCTCGCTCGGCTTCGCGCTCATGCTCTTCTCGCAATCGCCGGGGCTGGCGATGGCGCTGCCGATGCTGCTGGCGGTGGGCTTCAGCAACACGTTCTATCTCACGCAGATCAACTCGCTGCTCCAGCACAACGTGCCCGATCACCTGCGCGGCCGGGTGATGAGCCTGTACTCGCTCTGCTGGAACCTGCTGCCGCTCGGCGGGCTGATCGCGGGGGCGATGGCGGCGGCGGTGGACGCGCGCTTCGCGCTCTTGGTCGGCGGCGGTATCGTGGCGGCGAACGCCCTGCTGTTGCTCCGCTCGGCGCGCGTGCG
>JBGOTH010000257.1:0-5138 GCA_041476345.1 Methylomirabilia bacterium | reverse complement strand
TGCACGCGGTCGCGCACCGCGAACAGCATGTCGCGCGCGATCTTCACACCTTCCTTGCGCGACGGCTCGCCGCCGGGCGTCTTGCGCATCCGCTCGCGGATCTCTTCGGGGATCTGCATGCCGGGGACTTCGTTGTGGAGGAACTCCGCGTTCTTGTAGCTGACGAGCGGGAGCACGCCCACCATCACCGGCATCGCCAGATGCTCGATGCGCCGCAGCACTTGCTCCAGCAGCTCGGTCTGGAAGATCGGCTGCGTCATGATGATCTCGGCGCCCGCGGCTTTCTTCCGCTCGAGACGGCGGATCTCCTTGTCGAGATCGGCGGCGCCGGGCTCGAGCCCCGTCGCGAGGAGGAACGACGTCTGGCCGCCCGGCAACGGCTTGCCCGCGGGATCCACGCCGCGATTCATGTTGGACGCCATCTGGAGCAGACCGATGGCGTCGAGGTCGTAGACCGCCGTCGCCTCCGGATAGTCGCCCACCTTCGGCGGATCGCCCGTGATGATGACGAGGTTGCGGATGCCGATCGCGTGCGCGCCGAGCAGGTGCGCCATCTGCGCGAGCAGGTTCCGGTCGCGGCCGCACACGTGCAAGATCGGCTGGATGCCGAAGCGCTCCATCAGCAGCGAGCAGAAGGCGATGTTCGACATGCGCGCCATCGCGCGCGGCGCGTCCGCGACGTTGACGATGTCGACGCCGCTCTCGAGCAGCATCTTCGCGCCCGCGAGCGCTTTCGACGGATCGAGGCCGGGCGCCGGATTGACCTCGACCGACACCACGAACTTCCCCGCCGCGATCTTCGCCGCGAACGGGCTGCGCTCCGCGAACGGCGTCGGCTCGAGAATCGTGACCGGCTCGGCCGTCCTGACGGCGCTCGTCCGCACGACGTCGGTGTGCTTGTCGCCGAGCATGCGTCCGGACTTCGCGATCCAGCGCACGTGCTCGGGCGTGGTGCCGCAGCAGCCGCCGATCATCGTGGCGCCGACCTGGATCGTGCGCCGCGCGAAGACGTCGAAGTACTCCGGGGTCGCCATGTACAGGAGGCGGCCGTCGATGGTGCGGGGCAGCCCCGCGTTCGGCTGCACGCAGAGCGGCAGGCCCGCCCCCCGCATGCGGTCGGCGATCGCGAGCGCGAGCTGCGGGCCGTCGCCGCAGTTCACGCCGATGGCGTCCACGCCCCAGCCGCGCAACATCGCGGCAACGTGTTCGGGCGTCGATCCATCAGCCACCGTCTCCGTCGGATCGAACGCCATCGTCGCGACGATCGGCGTGTCCGGCGCCGCGCGATGCGCCGCGTCGATCGCGATCCGGATCTCTTCCAGGTGACGGAACGTCTCGATCATCAGCACGTCGGCGCCGCCTTCCACGAGCGCCGTCGCTTGCTCGCCGAACGTGGCGGACGCGAGGTCCAGCTCCGCCTTCGTCGCGACGCCCGGCACGAGGCCCGTCGGCCCCATGGAGCCGCCGACCCACACGTCTTCGCCGGCGGCGGCGCGGGCGAGGCGCGCGCCGGCCACGTTGTACGCGCGCACCTGGTCCGCGAGACCATGGCGGTCGAGGCGGAAGGAATTGGCGCCGAACGTGTTCGTCTCGATGACCTGCGCGCCGGCGGCGACGTAGTCCTCGTGGACCTTCGTGACGACGTCCGGCCGCGTGACGTTGAGCTGCTCGAAGTTCTGCGTGACGAAGACGCCGCGCTCGTAGAGCAGCGACCCCATCGCCCCGTCGAATACCAGGAGCGACCGCATCGCCTCGCGGAACGGCGTGTCCCGGCGTGTGGGGGCCATGACACGCTATGCTACCGCGACTCGTGGGCATTCAGGCTTTCTGTTACACTCGCGCTCCACGCACAGGCCGCTCCAACGGAGAGTGAAACATGTGGATCATCACGACCCTCGTGCTGCTGGCGGGCGGATTGATCGGGGCGTCCAGCATCATCATCGCGAAACGACCCGACGCGAAGGGCGTGATCGACACGCTGGTGCCCTTTCAAGGCATCATCGGTGTCGTCCTGCTGCTCTGGGGGCTCAAGGGCGCGTTCGATGTTCTGCGCACCCTGAATTTCATCCACTTCGCGCCGTTCTGGTGGCTGGTCTTCGTCGCCACCGTCGTGACCGAGCTCTGCCTCGGCTTTCTCCTGGCGTACGGCTTGATCACGAAGTTCACCGGCGGGCAGACCGCCGCAAAGGCCGGACAGGTGCACACGAAGCTCACGAGCTACCAGAGCTCGCTCGGCCTCACCGCCATCGGGCTGGCCTTGCTCTTCCTGCTCATGAACGTGACGCGCGGATGGTGACCCGCTTCTAAGCGTCGTGTCGAAGAGCAAGATCCACCTGGCCCAGTTTCTCGTCCACGGGCCGACGTACCACAGCCTCGCGATGTGGCGGCACCCGCGCACCGCCGAAGCGGGCTACGACTGGGCGCGGCCGGAGCTCTACCAGCACATCGCGCGCGTGTGCGAGCGCGGCAAGTTCGACATGGTGTTCTTCGCCGACCTGAACTACATCTCCGACACCTATCGCGGCACGATGGACCCCGCCATCCGTCACGCGACGCAGGCGCCGGAGCACGATCCCATTCCCCTGCTGTCGTTCATGGCCGCGGTGACGACCCACATCGGCCTCGGCGCGACGTTCTCCATCAGCCATCAGCACCCGTTCTATGCCGCGCGTCTCTGGGCCACGCTCGATCACCTGACGCGCGGACGCGCCGCGTGGAACGTGGTGACGTCGCTGAACCACAACCAGTCCGCGAACTACGGCGAAGAACGGCAGAGCGCGGACGCGCGCTACGACCGCGCGCACGAATTCATGGAGGTCTGCCGAAAGCTCTGGGACAGCTGGGAGCCGGACGCCGTCGTGATGGACCGCGAGGCCGGCCTCTTCGCCGATCCGGCGAAGGTGCATCGCATCGAGCACGTGGGCCGGTTCTTCAAGTCGCGCGGTCCGCTGAACGTCGTGCGCTCGCCGCAGCACGGCCCCGCGATCCTGCAGGCGGGGACCTCACCGAAGGGCCGGACGTTCGCCGCCCGGTACGCGGATGCGATCTTCGCGATCCAGCCGAACATCGCGGGCGCCAAGGCGTACTACGACGACATCAAGAGCGGCACCGTGAACGAGGGCCGCAAGCCGGAGGCGTGCAAGATCCTGTTCGGGATCCAGCCGATCCTCGGCGCGACGGTGGACGAAGCGCGCGAGAAACAGGAGCGGCACAACAGCCTGGTGCCGCTCGAGGGCGGCCTGGCGATTCTCTCGGGGCACCTCGACTTCGATCTGTCGACGCTGTCGCTCGACGCGCTGATGGCGCATCGGACCGAGCCGCAGTTACAACGGATGCAGACGCGCTATCGCACGCTGACGGGCGAGCTGCTCACGCTGCGTGAGGTGGCGCAGCGCCATGGGCAGAGCGTCGGTCTGCTCCAGATGGCCGGCACGCCGTCGCAGGTCGCCGACCAGATGGAAGACTACGTCGATCAGGTGGGCGGCGACGGGTTCATGCTGTCGCCGATCTACACGCCGGGCGCCATCGAGGAGTTCGTCGACCTCGTGGTGCCGGAGCTGCAGCGCCGAGGCCGTTACCGTCAGGACTACACGGGCACGACCCAGCGCGAGCACCTGATGCAGGAGGACTGAGCTCGCGTTGACCCCGACGATCCACAATTTCGAGATCGAGATGTCGGACGTCGATCGCGGCGTCTATGAGACGCTCGCGCTTCGCGTCGCGCGGCATCCGTCGGAGGCGGAGGACTATCTCGTCACGCGCGTCCTCGCTTACTGCCTCGAATACACGGATGGCATCAGCTTCTCGAACGGCCTCGCCGAGCCGCACGAGCCGCCGCTGGCGGTGCGGGATCTCACGGGGGCGATGCGCGTCTGGATCGACATCGGCGCGCCGGACGCCGCGCGGATGCACAAGGCCGGCAAGGCGGCGGCGCGGGTCGT
This sequence comes from Methylomirabilia bacterium, assembly GCA_041476345.1. GTDB lineage: Bacteria > Methylomirabilota > Methylomirabilia > Rokubacteriales > CSP1-6 > VGLJ01. The sequence goes on along the minus strand of JBGOTH010000257.1, from coordinate 1,197 downwards.
CGTCTACACGCACAAAGACCCGGAGAAGGTGATCCGTCAATGGGCGGGCGAGCGCATTCACCGCGCCGCTGCGCTCGAGCTCTACAGCGTGGCGCGGCCGTTCCTGACCGAGCTGGTCGCGCGATTGAAGCGCCGCATGGTCTTCGCGCTCTCGGTGACGAGCGGACATCTCTACGCCACGATCGACGGCGACGTGATCGAGGGCGTGGTGGAACGGCACGCGCTCACGGCGGTCTAGGACCACACGTGTCCAAGGCCTTCACGAACGAAGACACGCCGATGCCCGACGACGCCGAAGCGCTCCCGCCGCGCGCAGGCACGTTCCCGATCACACCGGCCGGCCTTGCGCGTCTTCAGAAAGAGCTCGCGGAAATCGGCGCGTCGGAGGTCGGCGCGCGACGGGCACGCGTGATCGCGCAGGTGCTCGAGTCGGTCTACGTGGTCGAGCCGTCGGTCGTCGACGGACAGGCGCGGTTCGGTGCGCGCGTGACGGTCGAGGGCGAGAACGGCCACCGCACGTCGTACGAGCTGGTCGGCCCCGATGAAGTCGATCCCGTTGCGGGCCGGATCAGCGTGGCGTCGCCGGTCGGTCGGGCGCTGCTTGGCAAGCGCGCCGGAGACCGCGTCGTCTTTCGACGCCCGAAGGGCGACGTCGCGGTCACCGTGATCTCAGTGGTCTAGGCGCCGCAGGAACACCTCTATCTCTTTGACCGTCTGCAGGTCGCCGTTCTTTGTCGCGACCTCGATCCCTTGCCCGTACGCGGCGATCGCCTCCGCGGTTCGGCCCGCCCGCTCGAGCGCGCGGCCGAGGCCGCGATGCGCCGCCGAATAGTTCGGTTTCAGCCGGATCGTCTCGCGGTACTCGGTGATCGCGTTCTCGGCCTGCCCCGCGTCGAGGTACGCAGCCGCGAGACCAAACCTCACCTCGGGGTCGTCCGGCATCTCGTCGGCGACTTCCTTGAACGCGGCGATCCGATCCGTGTCGGCCATGCGCGCTAGTCTGGATTATTCATGAGCGGAGCCGGGAGTGTGCCGCCTCCTGTCCTCGCTGATGTGCGGGCGGGGGGGGCGGGGGGGGGGGCCCCCACACCCCCCCCAAAAAACAGGGGGGCCCCCCCCCCCAGGGGGGGCCGCCGCGACCCCCACAACCACCACCCCAGCAAAGGGGCGCGCCCGAAGCCCGGGGGGGGGGGACCC
>JBGOTH010000256.1:0-5150 GCA_041476345.1 Methylomirabilia bacterium | reverse complement strand
GCCCCGACCCCCGCACCACCCGTCGTCACGCTCAGCGATCTACTTATCCAGCCACGCCACCTGCAGCCGCCCCCCGACGTCGTGGCCGATGTTCGGCCCGTAGCCTTTGACGTACGGCTTCCAGGCACCGACGCAGTTCACCGAGGCGTCGAAGTTGTAGTAGACCTGCTGCGAGATGTAGCGCTGGATGTCGTAGATGAGATCGCGCCGCTTCGCCACGTCCTGCGTGCGCTTCGAGAGCGCGATCATCTCGGTGAGCTTCGGATCGTTGACGCCGCCCGCGTTGAGCGGCTCCCCGGGAATGTAGATCCGCAGATAGCTGTCGACGTCGGACTGCCCGCCGCGCAGGCCGACCGCCATCTTCTCGAACTTCCCGAAGATGGTGCTGGAGATGAACGCGCCGTACTCCTTCAGCTTCAGCTCGGGCTCCACGCCCGCGAGCTTCATGTTCTTGAGCCAGACCTGCACCGCGTCCATGTAGTCGGGTCCGTAGCCCGGCGTGGTCTCGATCGACGTCTTGAAACCGTGCGGGAACCCCGCCTCGGCGAGCAGACGCTTCGCGCCTTCGGTGTCGTGCTCGTAGAGCTTGCGGCCCTCGGGCGGGAGCTGATCGATTGGGATCGACCAATCCTTGAGCGCGGCGGGAATCGCGGGGTTCGGGCTGCCATGGCCCTGCGACCAGGCGTTCGTCTCCAGCACCTCGCGCCAGTTCGCCGCCATGCCCAGCGCACGCCGCACGCGCACGTCCTTGAACGGCTCCTGGTCGAGCTTCATCCACTGGATGCCGCCGAACATCACGGTGAAGTCGCGCGTCTGGAGGCCGGGAACCTTCTGCTTGGCCAGGTCGAGGTCGATGCGGCGCACGATGAAGCCGTACTCCGGCGCCAGGTCGTAGCCACCGGGAACGAGGAAATTGGCGAGCGCCGTAGCCGGATCCTGCTCGATGGTGACGTCGACGCCGTCCGCGTACGGCTGCCCCGCGACGAAGTAGTTGGGGTGGCGCGAATAGACGAGCTTCGTGCCCGCGTCGTAGCGATCCAGCATCCAGGGGCCGGTGCCGACCACGGCTTCCGGCTTCTTCATGTCGCCGAATTTCTCGATGACTTCCTTGGCAAGGATCCAGGTCGCCGTCGAGGCGAGCTGGTCGATGAACCACGCGTTCGGCTCCTTGAGCAGGAACCGCACCGTGTACTTGTCGGGCGCCTCGATCTTGTCGACCGCCTCGAGCAGGTAGCGGTTGCCGTTGCCCTTGATGGTGAGGAAGCGGTCGTACGTGTACTTCACGTCCTCGGACGTGAGCTCGCGCCCGTTGACGGGCGGCTTGTTGTGCCAGCGCACGCCTTTGCGCAGCTTGAAGACGTACGTCGTGTCGTTCGTGCGCTGCCACGACTCCGCGAGGTCGTTCTCGACGGGCTGAGTGCCGGGGACGACGGACGCGCCGGGCTTCACCCTCACCAGGCGGCTCATGCAGTACGACAGCGCCATCATCGTGGGGAACGCGAGGGTCTGCTGCGGATCGAAGTGCACGGGCTGCACGTGGTGCCGCACCTTGAAGATGCCGCCACGCTTCGGGGTCTGCGCCTCGGCGAACCGGGGATCGATCGCGCCAACCGCGGCCGCCGCCACACCAAGCTTGAGAACGTCACGACGCGTCATCGACATGGGCTGGTCCTCCCGCGCCGGATTCTACCGAAGTCTGTGGTCTACTGTGCACGATGCTGAGCGCCGCCGACGATCGCCTCCTCACCCGCACCGGCCCCGACGCCCCGATGGGCGACTTCTTCCGCCGCTTCTGGCTCCCCGTCCTCCTGTCGCAAGAGCTCCCCGGCCCCGACTGTCCGCCCGTGCGGGTGCAGGTCATGCACGAGGACCTCGTGGCCTTCCGCGACACCGAGGGCCGCGTCGGGCTGCTCGACCCGCGCTGCGCACATCGCGGCGCCAACCTCTTCTTCGGCCGGAACGAAGAATGCGGCCTGCGCTGCGCGTACCACGGCTGGAAGTACGACACGAGCGGGCGCTGCGTCGACACGCCGACGATGCCGCCGGAAAGCCGCTTGCGTGACCGGGTCCGTGTCGCCGCGTATCCGACGCGTGAATGGGGCGACTTCGTGTGGGCGTACATGGGACCGGCGGAGCACGTCCCCGTGCTCCCCGACCTCGAATTCGCGCTGCTGCCGCCCACGCACCGCTTCGTCTCGAAGAAGCTCCAGCAGTGTAACTGGGCGCAGGCCTGCGAGGGCGCCGTCGACACCGCGCACTTCTCGTTCCTCCACATGCCGGTGTGGTCGTCGGATGCCGGGATCGACGCCGCGGTGCGCCGCTCGTCCGTCGACACCGAGCGCACGCGCTGGATGCGCGACGATCCCCGCCCCGAGTTCGACGTGGCCGCGCACGACGTCGGCTTCGTGGCCGGCGCCGCGCGCAAGGCGGACGGCGACGATCTCTACTGGCGCGTCGCACAGTTCATGCTGCCGAATCACGCGCTCACGCCGAACGCGTTCCCCGGCGAGAACTATCACGGGCAAACGTGGGTGCCGATCACCGACGAGCTCTGCTGGGTGTTCTGCTACACGTGGAATCCGGATCGCCCGCTCACCGACGACGAACGCCGCCAGTTCCGCGCCGGCCGCAGCGTGCACGCCGACCTCGACGCGAATTGGAAACCGATCCGCAACCGCGACAACGACTATCTGATCGATCGCGACGATCAGAAGAAGCGCACGTTCACCGGCATCCAGGGCGTCTCCGAGCAGGACGCGATGATCCAGGACAGCCAGGGCCCGATCGCGGACCGCACGCGCGAGCATCTCGGCCCGACGGATCTGGCGGTCATCGAGTTCCGAAAGCTGATGCTGTGTGGCGCGCGCGACTTACGCGCCGGGGTCGAGCCGCCCGCCGCGCGCAACGCCGCCGGTTACACGGTCCGCGGCGGCAGCATGGTGACGGGTCGCATGCCCTTCGCCGACGCGATGACGAAGCGCTTCGGCGATCCGCTGGGCCGCGTCGCGCGCCGCGCGTGATGAGCGGCGTGGTGACCGCGGTGAGCCGCAGCGCGACGCACACGATGACCAAGCCAGCGCAGACGAGCATTCGCCTGCTGGAAGCGCTCGGGGTCGAGGGCGACGCGCATGCGGGTGCAACGGTCAAACATCGCTCGCGCGTAGCGAAGAATCCGAGCACGCCGAACCTGCGCCAGGTCCACCTGCTCCACGCGGAGCTGCACGACGAGCTGCGACACGCCGGGCTCGAGCTCGCGGCCGGTCAAATGGGCGAGAACGTCACCACGCGCGGCGTCGATCTGCTCGCGCTGCCGACAGGAGCGCGGCTCCATCTGGGCGACACGGCGATCGTGGAAGTCACAGGGCTTCGCGATCCGTGCCATCAGCTGGACGGCATTCAGCCGGGATTGATGGCGGCGACGCTCGGGCGCGACGAGCGCGGCCAGCTGATTCGTAAGGCGGGTGTCATGGCAATCGTGTGCGCCGGCGGCGAGGTGCGGCCGGGCGATGCAATCCGCGTCGAGCTCCCGCCCGCGCCGCATAAGGCACTCGAGCCCGTCTAGACGGCTAAGCGCCTCCCGTGACCACCAAAGTCTGGCCGGAAACGAAATCACTGTCCGGGCTGCAGAACAGGTAGATCGCGCCGGCCGCTTCTTCCGGGAATCCGCCGCGCCCCAGCGGGATCATCTGGTTCATCGCCGCGATGCGCGCGCCCTGCACGCCGACCTTTACCTGACGGCCCGCCACCTCGATCGTGCCCGACTCGCCTTCGCTGAGCGGCTTCGTCAGGCGCGTCTGGATGTAGCCGAACGCGACGCAGTTCACCGTGACCGCGTAGCGGCCCCACTCCTTCGCGAGCGTGCGCGTCATGCCCGTGACAGCGGCCTTCGCGGACGAATAGTTCACCTGCCCCGCGTTGCCGCGCACGCCGGAGGTCGACGAGATCTGGACGACCTTGCGCACGACGCGCTCGCCGCGCTTCGACTCCTTCTCGAACTGCTCCCGGAGATACGGCGCGAACGCGCGCAGGATGCGGAACGGCGCCGTCACGTGAACGTCCATGATCGCGTACCACTGCTCGTCGGTCATCTTCTGGATGACGTTGTCCCACGTATAGCCCGCGTTGTTCACGATGACGTGCAGCCCGCCGAGCTGCTTCACGGCGACGTCCACGATGCGATCGCCGAAGTCCTTCGCCGTCACGTCGCCGTTGCAGGCGGCGGCGCGGCGCCCGAGCTTTTCGATGAGCGCGATCGTCTCCTTCGCCGGCGCGTCGTCGAGGTCGTTCACCACGACGTCGGCGCCGTCTCTTGCCAGGCGCAGAGCTACCTGTTGGCCGATTCCTCTCCCCGAGCCCGTCACGATCGCGACCTTGCCGTCGAGCTGTCCCAATGGAGCCTCCTGACGCTGGTGTGAGGCCCCGAGAATAGCCTAGAATCCAGGGGCTTCGATCGGGAGCGCACGTTCCGCATAGCCAGAGGAGAGTCGTCGCATGAAGAAGACGTTTGTGGTGATGATCGGTTTGGTCGCACTGGCGCTCGGCGTCGCCGTCGTGCAGGGCCAGCAGCCGCTGAGCGGTGAATACAAGATCGGCGTCCTGCAGCCGCTGACCGGCAACCTCGCCGTCCAGGGCAAGCTCCACCTCGAGGGGTACGAGATCATGCGCGACCTCATCAACGAGCGCTTCGGCGGCGTGATGGGCAAGAAGCTGGTCTTCGCGGTCGGGGACGGTCCCGATCCCACCGCGGCCGCCTCGGAAGCCACGCGCCTCGCCACGCGCGAGGGCGTAAAGATCATCACCGGCACGTTCTCGTCCACGCTCTGCGGCGCGGCCAGCGAAGCGGCGTCGAGGCAGAACGTCATCTACTGGGATACGTCCTGCGTGGATCCGCGGTTCACCCGCCGCAATCTGAAGAACGTGTTCCGCACCGAGATCGACGGCACCGGGTTCGGCTGGTACAACATCGAGTTCATCGCCAAGCACCTGGCCCATCGTCTCGGCAAGAAGACGAACGAGCTCAAGATCGCCTACCTTTCCGAGGACTCGTCGTACGGCCAGAGCGTGACCGAGTCGGCCCGCCAGCGCGCCAAGCAGGAATTCGGCATGCAGGAGGTCGGGCTCGAGTACTACACGTTCACCACGAACGACCT